>CALLZJ010000162.1 GCA_937858435.1 uncultured bacterium | reverse complement strand
GCGGGGGGGGGAGTGCGGGGCGCCCCCCCCCGGGGCCTTGCGACCCCCCCCCGGGTTTTGGGCGGGGCCGGGGCGGCGGAAGTTGTCGCGGGGGGCCCCGCCGCTGATGTCCAGCCCGTGCCGTAGGCAGCGCCGACGCAAGGCGAGCAGGGCGGCATCCGAGGTGTCCTGGAAGTAGTAGGCGGTGAGTTCGACAGCATCGAAGCCCCATTGGGCCGCCTGATCGACAAAACCATCCAGCGTCATGCGGGGCTCGAGCTTGCCCGTCAGGTAGTCGCGCAGGCTGTACGCCGCCAGTCCCAGGCGCCAGGGCACCTGCCCCAGCGGACCGGTGGGCGGGTTCGGACCAGCAGGCGCTCGGGCCTGGCTCCAGCCCGGTCCTGCGAGCCAAGCGGCCGCTGCCCCGAGGCCAACGGGCCAGAGGTCACGCCGGGTGGGCTGCCAGCTTGGGCGTGGCATCATGACTTGCTCCTTTGAGAAGCGAACTGGGGCGGGCCTAACGGGCCAGTCCCAGTTCCTTGAGCTGCTTCAGGTCCACGCCGGCCGGCGCCCCGGTCATGAGGTCCCGGGCCCGCTGGTTCTTGGGGAAGGCGATCACGTCCCGGATGTTGGTCGTGCCGGCCAGCATCATTGCCCAGCGGTCGATGCCCCAGGCGATGCCGCCGTGCGGCGGCGCGCCGCACTTCAATGCATCGAGCAAGAAGCCGAAGCGGCTCCGTGCCTGCTCGGGCGTCATGCCCAGCACCGCGAACAAACGCGCCTGAACCTCCGGGTCGTGGATGCGGATGCTGCCCCCACCGCACTCGTAGCCGTTGATCACCAGGTCGTAGGCCTTGGCCTGGACCTGGCCCGGGTCGGTCTCCAGGAGGTGCAGGTGCTCATCCTTCGGTGCCGTGAAGGGATGGTGGTTGGCCGCCCAGCGCTGCTCCACTTCATCCCAGATGAACGAGGGGAAGTCGATGACCCAGGCGATCTTGAAGTCGGGTCGAGTCGGATCGTACAGCTTCAGCATCTGGGCCAGATGGGCCCGGAGGGTGCCGAGCGCCTGGCAAACCACGGCCTCCGAGTCGGCCACGAGCAGCAGCAAGTCGCCCGGTTCGGCGGCAAAGCGCTGGCGCAGGGCTGCTTGGGCGGCCGCGGGCAGGAACTTTTCGATGGGGCTGGTGAACTTGTCGGCCTCGACCTTGATCCAGGCCAGTCCCTTGGCGCCCGCCCGCTTGACGAACTCGCCCAGGTCGTCGAGCTGCTTGCGACTGAACTTCTCGACGGCGCCGGCGACGCGGAGGCCGCGCACCTTGCCGCCCGCCGCCACTGCCTCGCGGAACACCTTGAATTCGGTCTGAGCCGCCAGGTCGGTCGCTTCGACGATCTCCAGGCCATAGCGCAGGTCGGGCTTGTCCGTGCCGTAGCGGAGCATGACATCCGCGTAAGACAGGCGGGGCAGCGGCAGCGGGATGGTCACGCCGAGGCATTCCTTGAAGACGGCGGCGGTCAGGCCCTCGATCACGGCAAAAACGTCGTCCATCTCCACGAACGACATTTCGAAGTCGAGTTGGGTGAACTCCGGCTGCCGGTCGGAGCGGAGGTCCTCGTCCCGCAGGCAGCGGGCGATCTGGAAGTACTTGTCGTAGCCCGAAACCATCAGCAACTGTTTGTAAATCTGCGGCGACTGGGGCAGGGCGTACCACTCCCCTGGATGGACGCGGCTGGGTACGAGGTAGTCGCGCGCCCCTTCCGGCGTGCTCCGGCCCAGTAGCGGCGTCTCGAGTTCCAGGAAGCCCTGGGCGGAGAGGTGCGTGCGGATCACCTGGCAGAGCTGGTGTCGCATGATGAGCGTGCGCTGGAGCGTGGGCCGGCGCAGGTCCAGGTAGCGGTATTGCAGGCGCAGGTCTTCGTTGGCCAGTTCCGGATCGCCCAGCGTCTGGTCGTCCTGGGGGACGGACATGACTTCAAAGGGCGGCACGGGGCAGCGGTTGAGGACGACCAGTTCGGTTGCCTCCACCTCGACGGCCCCGGTGGGGAGCTTGGGGTTCTCCTTGCCGGGCAGGCGGGGGCGCACCGTGCCACGGACGGCCAGGCACCACTCTCGACCCGCTTCGCGGGCGGCTGCCGCCAGTTCGCTCCGCTCCGCCTCGAAGACCACCTGCGTGAGGCCATAACGGTCGCGGAGGTCGATGAACACCTGGTCGTTGTACACCCGCGTGGTGTTGACCCAGCCGTTGAGCACGACGCTCTGGCCGACGTGACTCCGGTTCAACTCGCCACACGTGTGACTCCGACGCAGGGTAGGCATAAGCGACAGCTCCGGCGGACCTGGTTCCATGAAGTCTCGACATTGTACATGAGGATGACCGGCCGGACCGGGTCGACGTTCGGAGCTGGCCCTTCGCTCCCGGTCGCAGTGGGTGAGTTCGGGTGGCGGTGCCCCCTCAAGACCTTCGGGAAGGCAGGCGGACCCCCGGGAGATCTGGGGGGACCCTTCACTCGGACGCCGCCACAACCGGGTTGTATACGTTAGTACATTATGGTAGACTTGGGAGTTTGTCTGAGCGGTCGAAGGGCGGCAGGGGTGGACGCGGAGTGCGGACCCGAGCCTGGAAATGGCGCCGGGAAGCGAGGTGAGGTCCTGAAACCCTGTGAATCGCCGTGGCGCGGGCGTCGGAGAGTGAAAAACCCCCTCGTGGCGACCCTCTGGAATGCTCTGGCGCTAGCGCCCAGATGCGTGGCGAGCCCTGGAAACCCCGTCGGCAGGCCTGGAGACCCGCTTGGGAGGGCCTGGAAGCCCCGCCGCACCCCCCTGGCGAGGCCTGGCGGTGCCTCACCCTGGTGCCCTGAGACCCTGCGAATCCGGTTGACAGTCCGCTGGCGGGCGCGCTACCATCGACCGAAAGACCGTCCTCTCAACTGGGGGGCTGAACATGTCTTCGACTCGCATCCTGCTGGCAACGAGCATGACGTTTCTGGGGCTTGGCCTGACGGCTACTCCACAGGCGCCGGATGATGAGAGGATCAAGTGGTTAGAGGAGGCAGCGGCGTTAGCGCGTGCCAACGAAGACGCCATCTTTTCCTGGGAAGGGCGCGTCACCATCTCCGCCCAGCTTGAGGGCGACTGGGTCCCTGGTGTTGGCGACATAAACGTGGATAAGGAAGAGCGCATTCGCTTCTGGTACGATCGGCCATGGAATCGAGTGGCCTGGACTTTCACGCTGGTTCCCGTGAACCGGGTTGAGGGAGGACCTGCGTCTGGCGGCGGCCAGCCGCTGCTGTGCGGTGCCATGCGAACAAGAGATCAGGTCTATCGCGTGGTTTGGCCCGATGCGCTGGGGATGGGGCGCGGCCCGAGACGACCCATCGTTGAAGTGCTGGAGCGGCGGGACGATCGCCTGGGGCTCGGGGCAGCGGGCTTCCCCCCGCCTGCCGCCCTGCGGCCAAAAGGGATATTTCAAAAGGAGAAGTTGGGGTTCTTTTCGCTTGCGCTTCGCCGGCAATCGCAAGAGGTGGTGGTGACGCGTAAGGGTAGCTTGGTGTCGCTCCGCCAAAGCGATTCCTACGGGTCATCCGAGTTGACTGTGGATCTGGCCCAGGGCGGCAACGCGGTGGAAAGCTGGAGGGAAGGGTTGGGTGGCAATGGGACCACGGAATGGCAGTACGAGAATCACAACGGCGTGTGGCTGCCCAAACAGATCGCATCCGTTTCCGAAACGCGGCATCCACAGTTTTCCCGTGTGAGGCGAGTCGTTGCTTTCACTGAACAAAAGGTAAATGGCGTTCTACCCGAGGATGCCTTCACGCTGTACAACCTTGGCCTACGCAAGGGCGACATCGTACGAGATGCAAGAACACGGGCCGAGTACGAGTATGACGAGATGGATGTACCGGCCCGAGCTGCGGCAGCAAGTGGGTTCACGCGGGGCTGGCAATTGACGAGTGCGGCGTTAGCGGCGGCTCTCGCGAGTCTCGTCGTGTGGCGGTGGCGGCAGCGTGCGGCGCGATTGCACCTCATGCGCGGCGAAGCGTAACGGCCTTGCAAATGCCGCGGTCTGCGGGCCGCTCACACCCCGAGTTGTTTCATCGTTCCCTGAATGACGTTCAGGTACTGGAAGGCGATGTTGAAGATGATGATGATGATGAACACGGCCACGAGCAGCCAGACGAGCCGGGCGGCGACCGTGGCCAGCACCCGCATCCGCGTGGCCGCCAGTTCGTGATTCTGCTCGGCCAGCTTGTGGAAGACGGCCGGCTCCCGCCCAGACACTTCGCCCGTTTCCACGATGTCGACAAAGTCGCTCGGGAACAGGGGCTGCTCGCGCAGCGTCTCCGTCAAGCTGTTGCCGCCTTTGATCATGGCGACGGCGGGCTTGGTGCGCTCCACGAAGGCATCGTTCGCCGTCGCCCCCAGGCTCAGGCGCAGGGCTTCGTTGATTTTGGACCCGCCCTCGATCAAGATCGACATGGCCAGCGAGAAGCGGCTGAGGGCCAGCGCTTGGAGGCAACCACCCAAGTAGGGAATACGGAGCAGGAAGCGATCCACGGCGCCGCCAGCTCCCAGCACCTGGCGTGTGATCCAATAGCCGGCCACGCCCAACACGGTGACGGCGAACACGGTGCCCAGGAAGATCTGGACCCCAACCGCGCCCTTGAGTCCCAGAATCGTAAACGTCTCGTTGGCTGGAATGATGCCCAGGATGTAGATGACCAGGGCAATAACCAGAATCGCCAGGACGAGTTGGATGGCAGGCCAGGTAATCTGCTTGATAAACTCTCGCCAAAGCAGTTGCTGCATTCGGTAGTATTCTTCAAGCTCGCGGAAAGCCTCGGGCAAGCTACCCGACGCCTCGGCCACGCGGCAGATAGCTCGGAAAAGGGGCGGGTAGAAGCGGGCCTCGTCTTCCAGGGCGTCGGCCAGGTCGTCGCCTTGCTCCAGCCGCCGCGCGAGCCGAGCCGCGATTGGCCGCACGGGCCGAGGGCCGCGTTCACCTTGCTGCTTCATCGCTCGGGCCAGGCCGAGGCCCGCGTCCGTCTGATGACGCAGCGCCTGGCAATGGTCGATGAGAGCGGCCAGCGGAATCTGGGATGAAAACATGCGGCCTCCGCATTGAGACTCTCCCAGCTTAACCGCCCACCTGCCGCCGAGGCAAGCACCATCGTTCCGGCATGGGGAAACGGCTTCGATTCACTGCCCCAGGCCGTCCCTGCCACTTCTTCCTTGCGGCGGTGTGCAGAGTGCGGTAGCCTCCAAGTCTCATCGAGAGGTCCCACGCCATGGACAGAACGCCACCGACTTCAGAGAACCTCCGGGCTACCTCGGGGGGCGATTGGGAGTCCAATACGCAGGTTGAACGGTTGAAGTCGTGGAGCGGCCAGGACCTTAATCTCACCGGGGACCATGTGCCAGCCGCGGAAGAGGTATCGGCCAACCCCGATGTTCCTGGGTTCGAGATCGAGAAGGAACTGGGCCGGGGCGGCATGGGCGTGGTCTACCAAGCGCGGCAGAAAGGGCTCGATCGCACTGTTGCTCTGAAGATGATCCTGGGGTCAGACTTCGCCAGTCCGGAGCAACGGCTGCGGTTTCAGATCGAAGCGGAGAATGCGGCCCGGGTGCAGCATCCCGGCATCGTCCAGATCTACGCGTTCGGCACCCATGAAGGGCATCCCTATCTCGCTCTGGAATACGTCGACGGCGGCAGCCTGGACAAGGTGTTGGCCAAGGAGCCGCTCCGACCCCGCGTCGCCGCCGACCTCGTGGCCCGGCTCGCCGACGCCATCCACGCTGCGCACACGGCGGGGATCATCCACCGTGATCTGAAACCGGCGAACGTGCTCCTGGCCAGTGGGGCGGCGGAAGCGCCCCCGCTCGTTCCCAAGGTCACTGATTTTGGCCTGGCCAAGCAGTTCAACACCGGCCAGGGCCTGACCGCGACCGGGGAGATCGTGGGCACGCCCTGTTACATGGCTCCGGAACAGGCGAATGGCACCCCGGCGCGCTCTGCCACTGGCCCAGGCGGGAGTGGCGGCGTCGGTCCTCCAGTGGACATTTACGCCTTGGGAGCGATCTTGTACGAATGCCTGACGGGCCGGCCGCCGTTCAGGGCGGCTACGTCCTTGGACACCATTCTGCAAGTCATCCATGACGAGCCGGTGCCGCCCACCCGGTTACAGCCGACCACTCCCCGTGACTTGGAAACGATCTGCCTGAAGTGCCTGCGTAAGAACCCCAGCAAACGCTACGCCACGGCGGCGGACTTGGCGGGTGACCTGCAAGACTGGTTGGCGCACAAGCCGATTACGGCTCCCGCCCCGGGTGGGGGGGGAAGCCCCGTGTAAATGGGGTGCCGCCCCCCCCCCGGGGCCGCGCCCCCC
>CALLZJ010000161.1 GCA_937858435.1 uncultured bacterium | reverse complement strand
GTCGCGGTACATGTCGTTGAGCTTTTCGCTCATGTGGTTAAAAGCCTCGGCCAGGTCCTGCATTTCGTCGCCGCTCTGCACCTCGACCCGGCCATCGAACTGGCCCTGGGCCACGCGGACGACCTTCTGTTGCAGGTCGCGGACGGGGTAGGCGATCCAGCGGTAGGCGAGGCGTGAAAGCCCCACGAGGAGCACGAAGCCGAGCAGGCTGATGGCGATGACGGCCGTCAGGGCGGCGGTGTATTCGTGCTTGCCCTGGGCGATGCGGCGGCTGAGGTCGGCATCGATCACGTCGCGCAGCTCCACGACGGACATGCCGAGCTTGCGCCGCAGCGGTGCCAGTTCGGCCGCCAGCGTCGGCGGGGCAGCACCGGGGGCGATGTCGAGTTGGAGCCGGGGAGGCCGCTGGGCCAGGCGTTCGACTTCGTCGAGCAGGTCACGCAGGTCGTTGACGAAGCCGCGCTCGACGTAGCCTGTTTCCAGATGCTTCTGATGGAGGACGGTGTCGTTGAGGAAGAACTCATAGGCGGCGAGGGCGTCTCGGGCAGCCTGGACCCGGCGCAGAATCTCGCCCAGGTTGGGCTGGGCGTCGTCCTCGGGCCGGGTGGCGTGGAGGACTTCTTCGATCTTGTCCTGCAGCCACTGAGCCGACTTGCGTTCGTTGAGCCGGCCGTCGATGGTGCGAATGGTCTGGCGGTAGGAGTTGAGGCCCTGGATGGTGCCCGCCAGCAGCAGCGCCATGATCCCCCCCACGAGGAGCAGGCCCAGCGCCAGTTTGTGGCGTATCCGCAGGCGGTAGAACACGTTCCTTCCCCCACGCCGAGACCGCCGGCCATCCTTGGCCCTCCCGGCATCGTGGTCTTTTAGCAGAATTGACGAACGAGGGGGAGGCCAGTTGCCCAGCCCGAAAGCTGGGCAGGCGGCGCGGAGTCGGCAGTGCGCTGGCCCCTGCTCAGGGACTAGAACTGCGACCAAAGGAACTGATTCGTCACTTCGTGGTGGAACTGGATTTCGGCCGTCTTCACCAGCTTGCCCAGCGCCTTGGGGCAGCGTTCGGCCTGGGCCAGCTTCACCTCGGCATAACGGCCGTGGACGTGCTCGCCGAGCACCTGGGCCAGGTACTTGCTGCCCTTGTACAGCCGAATGGCGTCGTGGATGTTGTCCGAGAGGAAGCGCGTCCGCGCCCGCTTGCCTTCGTCCTCCTCGAGCGGCGGCCCTTCGAGCCCCGTGCGCAAGAGTGCGTAGAGGGCGAGATAAGGATTGGCGTCCGGGGCGATCGAACGGACCTCCACCCGCATCGACCGGGCATTGCCGAGCGGCACGCGGATCATGGCGCCGCGATCGGTCGCAGAGGCTTTAATCTGGTTCGGAGCTTCGAAGTGGGGATCGAGACGGCGATAGGAATTCACGCTGCCGTTGAGGATCAGGCACAGGTCGCTGGCATTGGCGAGCAGACGCTGGATGAAGTCCCAGCCCGCAGCCGACAGGCAGTCCTTGCCCTGGGGATCGTAGAAGAGATTGACGCCCTCCCGAGCGAGGGAGAGGTTGGTGTGCATGCCCGAGCCGTTGACGCCGGTCACGGGCTTGGGGAGGAAGCTGGCGGTGCAGCCCATGCTTGAAGCCACTTGCCGGGCAACGAGCTTGTAAAGGAGCACCTGGTCGGCGGCGACGTTCACTTCCGAGTAGCTGTAGTTCATCTCGAACTGGGAGGGGGCGACCTCGGGATGGTCCTTCTCGTTGGCGAAGCCCATGGCCCGCTGGGACTCGGCCGCCTTGTCGATAAACTGGCGCAGTTCGTCCCCCGGCAGCGAGTGGTAGTAGCCTCCCGTGCTGACGTACTCAAACTTGCCCTTCTCATGGTAAACGCGCTCGGCATCCCGGCCACGGAAGAGGAAGCCCTCCACCTCGTTGGCGGCATTGCAGATCATGCCATCCCGGGCATAGAGTTCATCGCTGTAGGCCTTGAGGCGCGCCCGCAGGTCGGCCGGATAAGGCCGGCCATCTTGCTCGAGCACCGTGCTGAAGACCAGCACCTTGCCGGGTCCGAACACGTCGCCGGGCAACCAGTAGAAGGCGGGCCAATCAACCGCCAGGCGCAGATCCGACTCCGACTGGACCGCGAAGCCGCGAATCGACGACCCGTCGAAGGTCAGGCAGTCGTGGGCTTTCAGGAGGAACTTCTTGTCATAGTCCAGCATGTGGAGCCGACCTTCCAGGTCGGTGAAGCAGACCGTGACCGCCTTGATCCGCTTCTCGTCATGCAGGTACTTCATCCGCTGTTCTTGGACTTGGTGGAAGGGCACGCGGTCGAGCCGCTGCTGCTTGACCTCCAGGTTCATCTCTTCGAGCTGGTCGTAGGGGATTTCCAGGAAGTCCCGCAGCGGCGTAACGGCCATGGCTTCGTCCTCAAGCCCAAGAAACTGATCGGTTAGCGAAAACAATAGCCCGATTAGACTAAAAGTCAATCTGGCTAGTCTAAAATTCCACTTCTTATGGATACTGAGAGCTAGGACTCCCACATGGCCAGGGATGCACGCTGGATCGACCCCGCGTCCTGGGCGGCGTAGGCTTCATTGATCGCGGACAGGGGATAGCGGTTGGCGATGAGCTTGGCGAACGGGTATTTGCCCTGATGCTCGGCCAGGAAGCGCATGGCCCGATTGAGGCTCTGCGGGCGATACCACATCAGGCCCAGAACCTTGATGGCCTGCAGCACCAGGAGCGACGGGTCGATGGAGCAATGCTCCCCTTCGCAGATGTTGCCGATCTCGGCATAGACCCCGCCGCAGCCGAGCATGGCCAGACCCTCGGGGACTGCCCCGGGCACTCCCGTCACTTCCAGCACCACGTCGGCCCCCCAGCCGTCCGTGAGTTGTTTGACCCGCAGGACACGCTCGGCCGGCGTCGCCAGGCTCTTCAGATCGATGACGGCATCGGCCCCGAACTCCCGGGCCAGAGCCAGTCGGCTATCGACCGCGTCCACGACGATCACCTGACTCACGCCGCGCTCCTTGGCGACGGCGGCAGCCAGCACCCCGAGCCCGCCCGCACCTTGAATGACCACGGTATCGCCGAGCCCGGCCCCGGCCTCCTCCAGCCCGTCAATGACCTGTACCAGGGCACAGTTCGCCGGGGCCGCCAAGTCGTCGCTGACGTTGTCCGGCACTTTGAAGCACTTCTGGCCCGGGTGCAAGTAGTAGAACGGGGCATAAGCGGCGTTGAAGTGGGGCCAGACCGTGGGTGGATGGCG
>CALLZJ010000160.1 GCA_937858435.1 uncultured bacterium | reverse complement strand
CTCCTACCTAAGCGCTCATGCCGTCATTCGTGGGCGGACGTACCTGGACGAAGACCGCGTGCGGCTCCGCTGCTGGCTGCCTCGCGAACTGGTGCACCACGTCGAGGGACCGGACGTTTCAGTGGCCGTACAAGCAGAAGATTCTTTGCCGGCCGGGAGCTGGCCGAAGCTCGACCAGGGGTGAGACGGCCCGCGGAGGCCCATTCATGCCGGTGATTACGCGGTGCCTGCACTGCCACCAGCCGGCCCAGGTGCCGGACAGCCAGGCTGATCGGCTGGTGCGGTGCCCGTCGTGCCAGCAGGTGTTTCTGGCCCGGCGCGACTCCGGCGAGCCGCCCACCCGCCTTAAGCCCGCGGCCCCGCAGCCCAGTCCAGTGGCCGTAGTCGCACCTGCCCCTGTGCAACCGACCTGTCCCGCCTGCCGTGCCCGACTGGGGCCTGGTGCCGCCGCTTGTACCGAGTGCGGTTGGATGCGGTCGGCCAGCAGTTCGGCCGACGACGCCGACGAACAACCGCTCGTCTGCACGAACCCGGCCTGCGGCGTGGCCAATCCCTCCATGGAACGCGTCTGCCAACGATGCCACACGCTGTTGCCCTCGCCGCCCGGAACGCTGCTGCACGACCGCTATCGCATCAAACAGTTGCTGGCCCTCGGTGGTTTTGGGGCGGTCTATCTCGGCGACGACCTGAAGACCGGGCAGCCCGTGGCCATCAAGGACATGCTGGCCAGCGACGGCGCGGCCGAGTTCAAGCTGCGGCTGAACTTCTTTCGCCGTGAAGCCGAAATCCTGCGGTTGCTGGCCGGTTCGCCCATCACCCCCCGTATTCACAGCTTCATCGAATCGGGGACGACGGCCCATTTGATCATGGAGTACGTCCCCGGACGCGACCTGCTCAAGGTGCTCGAAGGCCAGCAGCATCGCCCCTTCCCGGTCGAACTCGTGGCCTATTGGGGCCAACAGGTGTGTGCCGTGCTGGAGACGCTGCACGCCCAGCGGCCGCCGATTGTCCATCGAGACCTGAAGCCCGACAACATCATGCTGCTCGAGGATGGACGCCACATCAAGCTGATCGACTTTGGCTCGGCCCGAGACCTAGGCCGGGAGGGTGCCGCCGGGGCGGCCAAGACCCGCGTCTTCACCGAGGGCTATGCGCCGCCGGAGCAGATTATCGGCAAGCCTGAAACACGGAGCGACTTGTTCGGACTCGCCGGCACCCTTTACCATCTGGCGACCGGGCGTGCCCCAGAAGGACATTACACCGCCCTGGAGCTTCGAGAGCGCCTCGCCGACCCCAAGAGCTCTCTCCCTGCCGCTGACCGCTGGTTTTTCGAGCTGCTCGCCACCAACCTTGCCGAGGATGCCGACGACCGCTACTACTCGGCCCGCTGGTTCCGGCAGGACCTCGCCCAGAAAAGCCTGACGACCCAGCGTTCCTGCCCACAGTGCGGCGAGCGCAAAGGCGTCCGCGAGCCTTTTTGCCGAAAGTGTGCTGCAGCCCTGACAGAACCGACGCCGAGCTGCGTTTCATGTGGTAAGATCAATTTCATGGGGTGCCGTTTCTGTACCCAGTGCGGTGTCCGCATGCGCTGAGCCGGAGGCCAATGGTCCCATGAGTTCTTCCACCCCACCCCCAGGTCGGCCGTCCGGCCTGTGGAACCGAATTTGGGGTGGTCCGGTGCCCGAGGGTGCCGGCGACGAACTCGCGCCGCGTTTTCACCACGATCTGGACCCCGGCGGCCCGGGTGGCGGTCCAGCCCCTGAGCGTGCCGCCGAAGAACCGGGCGAGCCCGAGGCCGACCCGATCGGCGCCGCTGACCTCCAGGGTGTGCCCTCCACGGTTGAGATTCCGGCTTATCGCCCCATCCGGGGCCCGGAGACGGCCGCCGACCTTCCCCATGCCGATACGGCTGAGTCGCCCGTCATCAAGTTCTGCGCGGTCTGTTCCGCCCCCCGCCGCGGCCAATCCGAATACTGCTCCGATTGCGGCTGGATGTACGCCACGCCGCCGCAAGCGGCAACGTCTACGTCGAGAGAGTTGCTCGAACCCTATGATCTCGTGTCCGAACTGCCCTCCCGACCAGGGCTGCAGCGTTGGTTGGCGCGGCGGCGCGATGCCCCGCGATCCGACCCGGTGATGCTCGTCCTTGGACCGACTGGGCAGGTACGGCCAGAAGACGAAACCCCCGCCGAGTCCGAAGCGGACGACGTCCACGGCGAACCCCTACTCGAAAGCCGTGAAATTGCGACCGTGGTCCTCAAGGGATCGGGTGGCGTCGTCTGCTGGCCCAGTTTGGCCTGGCTACATGCCATCCACTCGGACAGCCAGCACCCGGCCATGCCACGCATCCGCGCCGAGGTGGTTGCGGAGGAGTCGGGACTGCTCGTGTACGAGATCCCTGTCGGCCGCACACTCTGGGACGCCTGGGACGACCCCGATACGACCATGGCGCAGCGCTGCAGCTGGTTGATCGAGTTGGCGGAGATGCTCCACCTTCTCCACCAAGCGGGGGCCGTCTTCGAGGGATTCCGTCCCGAGCTTCTCGTCGTCGAAGACTCAGGTCAGGTCCGCGTCGTGGATGCGACTGACCTTCTGCCGCTGCCGCTGCCCACAGGCATCCCGGTCGAGGCAACGCCCTATTCGGCTCCCGAGTACACGCTCTACCCCGAACATGCCGACGCCCGAGCTGACTTGTATAGCTTCGGAGCGGTGCTCTACTCGCTCTTTCTGGGGCGTGAACTGACCGAAATGGACTTCGAACTCCAAGGCGTGCCGAAGCCGTTTGTTCAGCTCTTCCCCGACGCCCATCCGCTTTTCACTCGGCTCCTACTCAAGACCTTGGCCCGCGATCTGAGCCAGCGTTTCCCGACGGAGGACGGCTACGTCGAGGACCCCAGCGGCTTTGTCGAGCTGATCCGGGCCTTGCAGCAGGCGGCCACTGTCTTGGACAGGGTGCGGCTCGAGGTGGCGAGTTGGACGTCGACTGGCATTGTCCGCTCTTCGAACGAGGATGCCTTTGCCGTGCTCCACGCCGCCAGCGGCCGGCAGGACAGCTTCCACGACTGTGCCCTGGTGTTGCTCGCTGACGGGATGGGTGGATGCGCCGCGGGTGAAGTCGCCAGTGCCATGGCCATCGACTACCTCCGTTCCAACCTGCTCCAGGAAGCACCCTTCCTGCACGTGACCAATTCGCCGCTGGCCACGGACGAGGTCTTTCCACCGGAGCGTGTGCTCGACCTGATGACCCAGGCGATGCAGGAGGCTAATCAAGCCATCTATGCCGCCGCTCGGGCTCCCGGGCAGCATCGCCGCGGCATGGGCTGCACCGCTGAGGCAGTCTTCATCCAGGGCAATGACTTGCTGGCCGCCCACATCGGCGATTCGCGCGTCTACATCTACTCGCAGGGCCGGCTCGAACAAGTTTCACGCGACCAGACCTTCGTCCAGCGCCTGGTCGACTTAGGGCAGATCACCGAAGAAGAAGCTCAGTTCCATCCCCGCCGCAACGAACTCCAGCAGGCCCTCGGCGGACTCCCCGTCGTCGACCCGCTCACCTACCACCGTCGCCTGCAGCCTGGCGACGTCGTGCTTGTTTGCAGCGACGGCCTGACGACCCATGTCGATCAAGAAGCACTGCGGCAGATCATCGAACGGGCTCCGCATGCCGAGTCGATCGCGCGGCGGCTCATCAACTTCGCCAATCACCTGGGCGGCGTCGATAATACGACCGTTGTGGTGGTGCGCGTCCAGTAGAGCCGGCCAGTGCCAAGAGCTTCTGGGCCCAAGCCGCGGGCATGTCATACGCTTTGAGCACGAGTTCTTCAATCCGCTGCAAGAGCGGCATCGGCACGGTGCCCGGCCGCCCACGCTGCCAGCGGGCATGATTCTCTGCTGATGCGGCGGCCTCTTCCAGTTCTGCGAGCAGGCGCGGACGACGTGAGAGTGGAGTGGGCCCGGGCAGTGGACCCAGCCCCCTGACCTCGCCCTGGGAAAAACCCTGTGGGCGGCCGCGGCCGGGGCCAAAGCTATCCAGCACCGCCATAAGGGCTGAGTTCAAAATGGCCACAACGACGGCGTCCGGCACGGCCTCCACGCCCCAGCAGGCCAACAAGCTGTTGCGAAAATGGCCCCGTCCCCGATGTCGGGCCGCCAGCGGTCGGCTCGCGGTCTGCCGGAGCAAGATCGGCACTGTTCGGAAGCGGCGAGCTGAACCCAGTCGGAAGTAGCGGCCGTTCTCAGCGGGCACATCGAGCCGGAGCCAGTGCCGCGCAGGCCCACACCCGTAGGGCACCAGGTCGCGGCCCACTCGGATGGGCACCGCTTGGCTACCGGGATTGTCAGGGACTACCAAGAGCCGGCCGGCATTGCCCGTGTGTACGCCTAGGTCCGAAAAGGTCCCCGACGGAAAGCGCGGCCAATCGGCAAGTTGGACAGCCAACTCTTGCGCCCATGATCGGTCTTCCTCTGACCTGGCTGCGTTCTCGCATTCGCCAGTCGAGAGGAGCGGCATCCCAAGAGGCCTGGCTTCAGCCCGAGCGAGGGGCCAGGGGGCAGGCGAACCTGAGCCGGGCAGGTCCTTGCGGACGAAAGCGAAGACGCCGATCGGCTGCGTGACCCCAGCAAAGGCTGCTTCTCCCATGTCTTCAGCAGCGACCAGTTCGGCCTGAGTTGTGGCCGCCGCCCGCACACTGGCATAGGAGCGCAGTTCGGCCATTTGCCGCGGGAGGACGAGTCCGACTCGGCCGCCCGGTCGAACGGCCTCCAGCGCGCGAAGGAGCAAAGCGGAATGCAAGGCAGGCCAGCGGGCCAGGGCCGGATAGCGCCTGAGGAGATTGGCTCGGTCTCGGGCAGAAATCGCCACACGCTGTCGACCCGAGTAGGAAACCCAAGGGGGATTGCCCACCACGGCGTCAAAGGGCTCGGGAAGGCAGTCGAACTGGGCGTTTCCAACGACTAGCGGCTGGGCTCCCGGCCTCACGTCATAGCGGCCCGATTCCAGAGCCATGGCCCGCAGACCCAGGTCAATGGCCCGCGAATCGATGTCCATGCCGAAGACGTTGGCACTCAAGGCCTGCTGCTCAAGGAGACTCTGTGGGCGGGCTGAAAGCGGTTCAGATTCCCGGGCGAGATGCAAGCTCGTAGACATCCGCCGAGCTGCTGCCAGGAGGAAATGGCCTGTTCCACAAGCCAGGTCAGCCACGCGCAGCCTCCCTAGTGCCGAAGTCGCATGCAAATCACGTAGGCCGTCTTCGAGGAGGGGCTGCCAGGCGAGGTCCAACACGCGCTCAATGAGTTCAGGCGGCGTGTAGAAGCAACCTTGAGATCGACGCAGACTGCCACGCCGCTGACGCTGGCTGGGATCAGTATCGAGAAACTCCGCATACAGCCCCGTCAGAGCTTCCGGAAGCAGCGCGCTCAGGTTGGGAAGTTGGCCGGATATCTCGTCCAGCAGTTCACGCGCCTGACGGCGTGGTGCTCCGGCACGAACCAGCTTGGCGATCACAACCCGACGATTGATCTGTCCCCGTCCAAGAGCCGCAACGTCCATTAACACCTCGACGATCCTGGCGGCCCGGTCGCCCGGCTTATACCTCCGGAGTTCGGGCAGGGCATGGTCGAAGATGGGCAGCAAGCTCCACACCTGCCGCAGCAGCGCGCGGGCCTGCCGCGTGGTACAATGAGGAGTCTCCGGGGCGGAGGTCTCATGCATCTCGACGATGAAGTCTGCTATTGCTTCCATGTCACGCGGCGCAAGCTCTTAAATTGGTGCCGGCGCGAAGGGCCTCGGGTCCCGAGTCAGTTGTCCGAGTGTGGCGGGGCAGGCACGGGCTGCGGTTGGTGCATTCCCTTCCTCAAAAAGATTCACCGCGAAGTTACCACCGGCTCAGTCGATGCCACGCTGGCCGAGTTGTCGGCCGCTCGTTACGCCGAGGAACGCGCCGGCTACATCCGCGCGGGCAAAGGCAAACCGGCCCCGGGAGCTACGCCCCTTCCACCAGCAGACTCCTAACGGCTCAGTGCATCAGCTCGTGCAGCACGGCTGCCAGCCGATAGCCTGCGAGTATGATCCGGCGCTCCGCCGCTGACTTGGCCCGACTTGGGTAGTCTTCGGGAAGGACCGGTGCGTCGGAGCGACTCGTACCGCCCACCAACGTTCCGTCACGATAGGCCTCGTTGACCGCCAAGGCGAAGCTCTCTCGGCTGGCCCACAGGTCGAAGCTCGTTTCCGCCAGTTCGGTCAACTTGGGGCGCTGGAAGTCCGGCCGCAGCCGCAACTCGATGGCCAAGTTGCGGGTGTTCTGAAACCGGTCGGTGCCGATGATGAGATCGTCCCAAAACTGATGGAGATTGATGGCAGCTCGATCCTCCCGGACACGGATGTAGAAGCGATTGCCACCGCGGTCCCCCGAAGGAAACCGGGCCGAGAACAGCGAAGCGACATGCAAGGGCTGATGAACGTCGCCGACCAAATGGAAGATCCAGGTTAGCGCTACCGCCCGATCGGCCGGGCTGGCGGCCAGTTCTCGCACCCGCGCGCTGTTCGTGGCAAAGGCCCGCATGATGTTGTTGGAATCGGGCGGCGTGGCGGGGAAGCGTGCAGGCACTCGGACCGGCAGATTGACGTAATGCCACCGATCACGGTTTTCGCCAGCGGGATAGTGGCGGGCATCGTCACGAGCATCGTCGGCCCAGCGAGCCGCCAACATGAACAGGTAGAGGTCGCGTTCTTCCGATTCGACGTAGCTCGCTTCGAGCCGACCGCGCCAATGGCGGTCATAGTCCGGATGTTGTCCCAGAAGCGCAACGACGTTGGCGACAGTCTCGGGGTGATCGGCCTTCAGGACATGGTAAGCGATCGCACCGCTGACCATGTGGCCAGCTTTGTTCCAGGCGCCGGCGGCCGCCGTGAGGAGCAGGGCGGCCAGTGTCGTCGCCAGGTAACGGTTTCGAATCACGGTTCCCCTTTCGGCGGCGGTCCAGTGCCTCAGGGGGTTGGGCGGAAGTCAGTCAGGTCGATCTCTTCGTCCGTGCTGGTGTCGTAGCGTTCGACGAGTTTGCGAAATAGGCGATTCAGTGGTGCAGGAATAGCGGACGGGACCTGGGCACGTGGCATGCGAATATGGCTGAGGCGAGAGAAATGGCCCGCCATGAACTCCTCGACCACGCGGAGTCCCTGACCTGAGACGCGCTTCTTGGTGCCGCGTGCCGGTTCGAGCAACTGGTCGATGGCGGTCTTGAGCGGTGCCCATGAAATGAGTCGAGCCGACAGCCGCGCCAGCGACAGGGGGGGCCGCCCCCAGCCGCGTTCAAGCCAAAGGGCAGCCAGGAGAGGCCGCATAACCAGACAATAGTGCTTGGTGGAGCGGCGCGGCTGATCGAAGAACTTGTCGTAGTTTCGCCGTGCCCAGACCACGTACTGAGCCAGGCAGGCCGGTGCGGAGAAGGTGCTGTCGGCCACGCGATTGGCCGCCTGCTGGAAGTCGTCGAGGTTGAAGTAGACCTGGTCGGACGCAAGCCACTCGAGCACGGTCGGCTGCGACAAGTGCAAACGAGCCAGTACCTTGCGCAAGTCCCAGCCGATCATGTCAAAGCGGCCGACCTGGCGGACAATGGCCGGCCGCCGCGTCGGCGAATGGGGCAGCTTGTACCACTGGCGGGGTCGCACATAAATGAAGCGAACGTCGTAGTCGCTGTCCGCCGCGGGGAAACCCCAAACCCGGCTGCCCGCTTCACAGGCGTAGAGCAACGTCACTCGATGCTGCCGCTCGAGGGCCGCCAGTTCGTTTAGCACGCGAATCTGCTGGCTAGCCTTGGGCATAGGGCTGGCGACCACCCTCGGAATTTAGCTTCCTAGCGGCTTGTTGCCGCCTCCACAAGCCTAGCTTGCCCAGGCCCAAGGATCAAGCTGCTTCCCGCACGATCGCAGGCCAGTCCCTCGGCACACCATGGAAATCGAACGGGAAGGGACTGGCGTGGTGTGGGGCGGCTAGTTTACAATTCGGCGTCTGCTCCCGCTTACTCTCCCTCCGCAGTACGACTCGAGGATTCGTCCGAATGTCGCAGCCCGCCTCCTTGCCCCGATTGGCCTTCGATCTGCGCCTCCGATTGTCCGTGCTCATGTTCCTCGAATTCGCCATCTGGGGCGCCTGGTTCGTGGTCTTCTTCGACTATCTCAAGCGGCTGGGCTACGACGGGACGCAAGCCGGTTGGATTTTCGGCAACATGGCCCTGGGGGCCATTATCTCCCCGATGCTCGTGGGACTAGTTGCCGACCGCTTCATTGCCAGCGAACGGCTGATGGCCGGGCTTCACCTGGTTGGTGCCGCCTTGCTCTATTGGATGTCCGAGATCGGCGGCGACAGCTACGAACAGTTCTTTGCCGTCTCCCTCATTTATGCCTTGGTCTTCAACCCCACGTTGTCCCTGGCTAACTCGATCACGTTCACCCACGTTCCCGACGGCACCCGCGATTTTCCAGGCATCCGTGTCTGGGGAACAATCGGCTGGATTGCCGTGAACTTCTTCGTTGGCTCCTTCCTGAACGCTCAGACGAACCAGCCGCTCTTGGCTGCCGCGGCGCTGTCGGGGGTGCTCGGCTTCTTCAGCCTGATGCTGCCTCACACACCGCCCACCGGCAAGCCCGGTGACTTGTTTCCCTTCATCAAGGCGCTGCGGCTCTTCAAGGATCCGTCGTTCGCCGTCTTCTTTGTCATCTCCGGCGTGATCACGGTGGTCCTCGCCTTCTACTACTCCAATACGGCCACGTTCCTTCAAGACCTGGAGACCGAATCGGTCCCGGCCGCGCTCAAGGGCTACTTCGTCAAGACCGTGGAGGCTCCGCCGGCGGCGGATGGAGCCGCTCCGGCCGCACCCCGTGAGGTTCTCAATCCAAACAACACGATGCTCATTGGCCAAGTCGCCGAGATGATCGTGCTCCCCTTCCTGCCATTCTTCCTGATCCGCTGGGGGATCAAATGGGTGCTGGTCGTGGGCATGCTCTGCTGGGGCATCCGCTACGCGCTCTTCGCCCAGCTCGGGCCGTTCCCGTTAATCCTGGTCGGTGTGGCCTTGCATGGCATTTGTTTCGACTTCTTCTTCGCCGCGGGCTTTATTCACGTGGACAACACCGCACCGAAGGACATTCGGGCCAGCGGCCAGGCTTTGTTCGCGTTCCTGACTTACGGCGTGGGGATGTGGATTGGCAGCATCTTGTCAGGCGTGATGAACGACCGCTTCAAGACGCCGACCGGTGTCGATTGGCAGTCGTTCTGGTTGGTGCCGAGCGTGGGCGTCCTGGCGGCGGTGCTACTCTTCGCCGTGCTGTTCCGCGGCGGGGGCCGTAGCCCTCGGAGCGACCCGTGATCCGTCGTGCCTGAATGACATCCAGGTGTCAACTGGCCGAGAAAGCAAGGGAGCCAGCATGCGAACGGAACTGTCAAGTGGCAAATCGAAAAAGGCCGTAGACGCGGAGGAATTGACATAGCCCGCTCAGGTGGGCTGGCTAAACTTGTTCATCATCCCTTCACGGTAGGGATGGGAAACCGGGGGCTCGCAACCCGGAACCGTGGGCACGATTGCCGCAGCCACCTCGCCTCGCCTTTCTAGGCCCGCGAAGGATTGCTTGACGCAGGCGGCAACGGGTCTTTACAATGGACTTGTACTCTTGTTCAGGGATGAGCAGGTTGTGGGCATCCGGTGGACCGGGGGCCCCAGGAGCGAACGGATGCCGGGCGGCCGCAATGGTCCGCTCAGCACGAAGCTTTACGACGCAGGAACGGGTGGACGGCGTGAGCCGGGCCGAGCGTGCCCCGGGGGCAGGCGGCAGGTTGGGCGTTTGTCATCGTCGTTCCGCGGCACCGTGGCTTCACGGATGACCTCTGCGAAACCAGCGCGAACGTACCGCTTGGGCGGCGTGGAGCGGGTGACGTAGAATCCGTGGAACCCTCTCTCGAATGGAGTTGAGTTCGAATCATGCGCATTGCTCGCCGCTACACCACTGCCGGCCAGGACCCCTTTGCCAGCTTGAAGTTCGTGCCCCGCACGAGCAAGATCACCAATCAGGATGGCTCGACTGTCTTTGAAATGAAGGACATCCTGGTTCCCGAAGGCTGGTCGCAAGTCGCGGTCGACATTCTCGCTCAGAAGTACTTCCGCAAGGCCGGAGTGCCGGCCCAGACGCAGCGGGTCAGCGAGCCCGGCGTACCCGAGTGGCTGCAGCGCTCCGTGCCCAAGTCGACCACCCAGGCCGACCCGGCCGCAACCCCCAGTCCCTATCCCGGCCAGGAGACCGATGCCCGGCAGGTCTTTCGGCGGTTGGCCGGCTGCTGGACCTACTGGGGCTGGAAGGGTGGCTACTTCTCCACCGAAGAGGACGCCCTGACCTTCCATGACGAGCTTTGCTGGATGCTTGCGGCTCAGGTCGCCGCCCCCAACAGCCCTCAATGGTTCAACACCGGGCTGCACTGGGCCTACGGCGTCGAAGGTCCGCCCCAGGGGCACTACTTTGTCGAGCCGAAGACCGGCGAGATGGTCCGCTCCACGTCGGCCTATGAGCACCCGGCGCCCCATGCCTGCTTCATCCAGAGCATCGCGGATGATCTGGTGAATGAAGGCGGCATTATGGACCTGTGGACTCGGGAAGCACGCATCTTCAAGTATGGCTCGGGCACCGGCACCAACTTCTCCACGCTGCGCGGCGAAGGTGAGCCCCTTTCGGGAGGCGGCAAGTCGAGCGGTCTTATGAGCTTCCTAAAGATCGGCGACCG
>CALLZJ010000159.1 GCA_937858435.1 uncultured bacterium | reverse complement strand
GACGTCCCGCTCTGCATCACCACGGGCAAGCTCCGTAGGGATGGCAATCGCAGGCGGTACGGCCCGCCCCAGTTCTACGTCCGTCCCCCCGCCGAGATGTATGAACTCTTCCCGGGCCAGGATGAAGCTGTGCGGCGGAGCCAGGAGATTGCCGACCGCTGCAACCTGGAACTGGACTTCAAGGTGCGTCACTTCCCCGCCTTTCAGCCGCCCAAAGGCAAGAAGTCGGAAACCTACTTGCGGGAACTGTGCGAGACCGGGCTGAAGGAACGCTACGGCACTAAGCCGCCCGCCAACGCCAAGGAGCGGCTCGAACTCGAACTGGGCATTATCAACCGGCTGGGCTTCGCCAGCTACTTCCTTATCGTCCATGACTTCGTCCGCTTTGCCCGAGAGCGAGGCATCCCGGCGGGGGCCCGTGGCTCGGCTTGCGGCTCCCTGGTGAGCTACGTGCTCCATCTGAGCCACGTCTGCCCGCTCGAATATGACCTGCTTTTCGAGCGGTTCCTCGACCCGCAGCGGGCCGAGGCCCCCGACATCGACATCGACTTCTGCCAGGCCCGGCGCGAAGAAGTCATCCAATACGTCAAAGAGAAGTACGGCGAGGGGAGCGTGGCCCAGATCGCCACCTTCGGCACGCTCGGAGCCAAGGCGGCCATCCGCGACGTGGGCCGGGTGCTCGGCATCGACCTGGCCCGGGTGAACCAGCTCGCAAAGCTCATTCCCGCCGCGCCCCCCGGCATCACGCTCGACGACGCCCTCAAGATGGTTCCGGACCTGCGGCAGCAGTACGAACGCGATCCCCAGGTCCAGGAACTGATCGACATCGCTCGCAAGCTGGAAGGGAACAACCGCAATGTTGGCACCCACGCAGCCGGCGTCGTCATCGCCGACGGCCCGATCACGGACTACGTCCCCGTCCAGAAGGTCATCAGCAAGGGCGACCGCGGCGAGAACGGCGAAAGCAAGGGCGAGGCCCAGATTACCACCCAGTGGACAATGGAGGACCTGGAGAAGGTCGGACTGCTGAAGATGGACTTTCTGGGTCTGCGCAACCTGACCTTGCTCAGCCATGCCGTGCGGTTGATCAAGGAAACCCAGGGGGTGGAGGTCGACCTGCAGAAACTGCCGCTCGATGATCGCAAGACCTATGAGTTGTTCCAGGCCGGGCAGACCCAGGGTGTCTTCCAGTTCGAATCCGAGGGGATTCGCAACCTGCTGCGGAGCTTGAAGCCGGACAACATTCGGGACATCATCGCCAGCAACGCGCTTTACCGTCCGGGCCCGCTTCAGGGCGGCATGGTCGACGCCTACATCAATCGCAAGCATGGCCGCGAGGAGCCCACCTACGCGCATGCCGTCATGGCGGAGGTACTGGCCGAAACCTATGGCGTCATGGTCTACCAGGAGCAGATCATGCGTCTGCTCAATCGGCTGGGCGGGATCGAACTTTCCTCCGCCTATGCCTGCATCAAGGCGATCAGCAAGAAGAAGACGGAGATCATTGATGCGCGCCGGGCCGACTTCGTCAAAGGTTCGGTCGAACGGGGCGTCAGTGCGGAGGTGGCCCGGGAGATTTTCGAGCAGATCGTCGTGTTCGGCGGCTACGGCTTCAACAAGTCGCACAGCACGGCCTATGCTCATATCGCGTACTTCACGGCCTATCTCAAGGCCCACTATCCGGCGGAGTTCATGGCCGCCCTCTTGACCAGCGAGGCGGGCAACACTGACAAGCTGGCCGAGCACGTCCGCGATGCCAAGGAGCTGGGGCTGACCGTGCTGCCTCCCGACGTCAACAGCAGCGCCCCCGAGTTCAGCGTGCCAGCTCCGGCACAGGTGCGTTATGGACTGGCGGCCATCCGCGGCTGCGGCGCCAAGGCCGCGGAGGCGATCGTCCGCGAACGGCGGAAGAACGGCCGCTTCGTCGATCTCTACGAGTTCTGCGAACGGATCGACCATCGGCTCGTGCCGCGCACGGCCCTGGAAGCGCTCGCCAAGGCCGGCGCGTTTGACGATCTGACAAGTGGGCAAAGGGCGGCCGTGCTTGCCGCTTTGCCCGCGGCCCTGCAGGCGGGCAGCCAGATTCAGGATGACCGCCGTCATGGCCAACGCCACATCTTCGAGCTGTTCGGCGAGGACGAACCCGCCGCGGCCACCGGACCCCGCCAGC
The DNA here is from genome assembly GCA_937858435.1 of uncultured bacterium. Lineage (GTDB taxonomy): Bacteria > Planctomycetota > Planctomycetia > Gemmatales > HRBIN36 > CALLZJ01. The sequence goes on along the minus strand of CALLZJ010000159.1, from coordinate 10,406 downwards.
TCCCCGTAGTCGCCGACTGGACCGATCTGGACCGGCTCAATCACGAAAAGGAAGCGATCGGCTTTTTCCTGTCCAGCCATCCGCTCGCCGAGCATGAAGCTGCACTCAGCGGCTTCTCGTCCTGCCAACTCAGCCAGATCGCCAGCCTCGCACCCAACCAGGAAGTGCAGGTCGGCGGCATGATCGTGGGGCTTCGTCTGACTACCGCCAAGCGTCCGAGTCGGAGCGGCGAGACGCGCATGGCCCGGTTTAAGCTCGAAGACCTTTCGGGCACGGTCGAGTGTGTCATGTTCCCCGACGACTTTGCCCGGAACAAGGACCTGCTCAAGGACGATCTGATCTGCTTCGTGAAGGCCACCATCGATCGCTCACGGGAGGACCCGGGGTTGATCGTCGTGCGGCTCTTGAATTTTCAGCAGGCCCAGGCCGAGCAGACGCGCGGCGTGCTGGTGCGGCTGTCGGCCACTCGCCACGATGCCCAGCTTGTCCAGCGGCTAGGGGAAGTGTTGCAGCGGACGCAAGGGCGCTCCCCGGTCTATCTCGACGTGTCGGATGCCGCCGGTCGCCATGCCCGACTTCGGCTGTCCGACCGGTACTTCGTCGATACCCAGCGTTTGGCCCTGGACGACTTGCGCATGCTCCTGGGACCGGAGAACGTGATCCTGATGGGGCCTGGTGGGCAAAGTGGCAATGGCAACGGCGGCCATGGTGGACCAGCGAACCATGCCAGTCCGGCGGGGCGCCGGCATTCGGCGTGACCGAGGACAACCCAATCCTGGTGACGAGAGCCGACGAGCATCGGCTAGCGCCGGCCCGGCCCACCCGTGCGGATGATCTCGTGCCGCTTGAGCTTGGCTTCCACCTCGCCGCGCTTGTCGGCAAAGGCGGAATGGCGCGGCTGCTGATAGAGTTCGCGTGCCTTCTTCCAGGCCGACGTGGCGGCGGGCAAGTTCCCCAGTGCCGCTTGCACGTCGCCCAGGTGGTCCCACAAAGACGGATCGTCGCTCCCGCCTTCTAGTTGCAAGGCCTGCTCCAGGAGCTTCGCCGCCTCTTCGACCCGACCCCGCCGGAAGAGCACCCAGGCCAGGCTGTCGATGTAGGCGGGATTGTCGCCACCCGCGGTCGGCGGATCGAGAGGCAGGCGGTTCTTGTGCTTCTCGGCCCGATCGAGGTCGATGGCCCGTCGGATCAGCCGCTCTGCCTCGGCGAGGTTTTTGCCCTGGTCGGCCCAAAGGTAGCCCAGATCGTTGCACAAGTGGTGGTCGTCGTCGCTGATCGCCAGCAACGTTTCCAGATGATGCTCGGCCTTGGCATGTTGCCGCATGGTGGCGTAAATGCCGCCGAGCAGCAGCCGTGTCTGCCGCTGGCCGGCGGGAGCCTTGATGTCTTCGAGCAAGGCCTCGCCCAGGTCGGCAGCACGCTGAAACTGCCCCGCCCGGAAGTGGATGAGGACCTCAAGGAAGCGGGTGTGCAGTTGTTCCGCGGAGCCGGCGTCGGCCTCGGACACCAGCCGCTGGGTCAGCGCCAGGGCGGCCCGATGTTCGCCGGACAGAGACAGGGCCCGAGCCTCTTCCCGCTGGAAGAAGTCGGCCGGCACCTTGAGCTTCTGTTGCGCCGCCTCACGGCAAACGGTCACGAGCTTGGCATGGGCCCGGGCCTCGGAGAGAATGCGGCACAGTTCGAGATAAGCCTCGCCGGGCTGCGGGTCGTCCGCCAGCATGCTGCGGGCCAAGTACTCGGCCAGTTCGAAGTAGCCAGCCTGCCGACTCAGGACGGTGAGGACTCTGCGGGTCTGAAAGTCGAGCGGCTCGCCGCTGCCCAGTTCCTGGCAAGCTGCCGACGCCAGCCCGAGGACCAGGTCGCGGTCCTTGGAGATGACTTCGAGCTGGAAGCGAGCCGCGACGATGCGCTCGAAGTCGACAAAGTCGGCGTCCAGCCGGGCGAGCAGTTCGTCGGCCCGATTCAGCCGGACCAGGAGCCGGGCCAGTTCGGCATAAACCTCACTGGTGGGTTGGCGGGCCAACGTCTCCTTCAGCAGCTTCTCCGCGTCGTCGAAGCGCTGGGCGGCGGCGAGTTGCCGGGCATAGACGAGCTTGAGGGCGACGTTAAAACGATCACGCTCAACGGCTTGTTCCAGGGTCGGGAGAATCTCCCGCTGCCGACCCAGAGCGGTGAGGATGTCCGCCAGTTTCTCGTAGGCTTCGCCGCCGACCGGCTGTGTGGCCAGGTAACGCTGCAGGCAGGCCAGAGCCTGGGCGGGCTTCTTGGCCGCGAGGTAAACGTCGGCCATCTGGGCGTCCAGCCGGGCCGTCCGACTCGGGCTGCGTTTCTGAGCCGCCTGGTAGGCAATGATCGCCTGGTCATATTGCCCGGCTCGCAGGCTGACCTCGCCGATCTTCTCCCACGTCTTGGCGGCTTCCTCGCGAATTTGCGCTCGGCTGACCGCGTGGGGGTCGGTGAGTAGCGCCTCGGGCTTGTCTAGAATCTCGGCGACGGCCCGGAAGCTCTTGGCGGCATCGGCCCAAAGCTGCTGCTCTTCCTGTAGGGCCGCCAACTCGAACAGTAACTGGGCGTGCAGTGCCGGCCGCTCCTTGGCGCTCTTGCCCTCGAGGGCTCGGGCCAGCACGGTGGTCGCCTCGCGCTTGTCGCCCTGCTCCCGCAGAGCGGCACAGAAGCGCGCGGCCAGGTCGACGTCTTCCGGATCGAGCGTCAGGGCGCGCCGACTGTATTCCATCGCCTTGGTATCGCGATCGAGCTTGAAGCAGAGCGGAATGAGGGCCCTGAGCACGGGCAGGGCTTCCGGTTCCAGCTTCAGAGCCTCTTCGTAAGTCTGAAGTGCCTCGACGAGCCGGCGTTCGGTCTCCAGACACCGGGCCTTGGTGAACAGCCGCAGCGCGTCGGAGTGGCGCTGGCGTTCCGGCGACAGGGGCGATGGTTCGAGCAGCGGCTGCCGGGGCTCTTGCGGCCAGTCCGTACGCAGGATCACGTCGGCCCCGGCCAGGAGCGGCCACAGAATCAGACCGAAGGCTCCCACCATCCACGCTGGCCGCTTCATGCTTACGTTCCTCCCAGACCGGGCCGACAAACTCGCGGAGTATAGCAACCTTCCGAATCGGGCCAAGGCGGATTCGCGGACCGCCGTCTGCCGGGGTGCATCCAGACTTCCTGGGGGTCCCAGCCCACGCCAGGGGGGCTCCGCGGGGTCTCCGGGGCCTCCCGACGGGGTTTCCAGGGCTCGCCACGCTTCTGGGCGCGAGCGCCAGAGCCTTCCAGAGGGTCGCCACGAGGGGGTTTGGGGCTCTTGGACGCTAGCCAGAGGGCGATTTCACAGGGCTTCAGGCCCTCTCCACGCTTCCCGGCGCCCGTTCTGGGTTCAAAACCTCGGTCGGCGGTCCGCCCTGCCGCCCTCCGACCGCTCGGACGAACACCGCATTCTACCATAATGAACTGATGTATACAGACCGGTTGTGGCGTGGCCGTTGGGCGTTCCCCCTGGGGCCGGGTGGCGTTGACCCCCCAGGCCCTTCAGCGGTATAAAGGTGTGCCGCGCCAAGGATCGGCGTCGCGGCCGCCGTGCGGAGACGCATCACGGATGATTCTCGTCCGCCGACCCGAGGGGCCGAGCTGGAGAGGGCTCTGCCATCCCCTGGAACCCTGGCAGTGCCTGTGGCGACATCGTCGGCTCATCGTCCAGCTTGCCGCCCGTGACGTTCGCAGCCGCTATCGGGGTGCCTTGCTCGGGCCGCTCTGGCCGCTGCTCACCCCCGCCCTTGCCATCCTGGTCTACACCTTCGTCTTCAACACCATCCTGCGGCCACGCTGGGGGCAGTTCGGCTCCGGCTCCACGTTCGATTTCGCCTTGCTGCTCATGGCCGGGCTCTTCGTCTTCAATGTCTTCACTGAGATGGTCGCCCGGGCGCCTCATCTGATCCACACCCAGCCCCACTTCGTCAAGAAGATCGCCTTCCCGCTCGAGGTGTTCCCGGCCGCGGCGCTCCTGGCCGCCCTGGTCCATTTGGCGATCGGGCTCACTATCCTGCTGGCCCTCTGGGTGGCCGTCCACGGTGAAGTGCCGGCCGGCCTGTGGCTGTTGCCCGTGGTGCTAATTCCCTATGCAGCCTTGTTGTTGGGGCTCGGCTGGCTCCTGGCCGCCGGTGGGACCTTTCTTCGCGATCTGGCCCCGACGTTCGCGGCCGGGGCACAGCTTCTGCTGTTCTTGACCCCGGTCTTCTATCCCCTGGCAGCGGTGCCGGCTCCATTTCAGTCCTGGCTGGGCATGAACCCGCTGGCGGTCGTCGTGGAAAGCTGCCGGGCGGCGCTCCTGGGCTGGGATACCGTGTCGTGGTTGAGTCTGGTCGGCCTCGCCGTCGGCGGCTGGTTGGCGGCCCAGGTCGGCTTCGCGGGCTTCATGGCTCTCAAGCCGCGTCTAGCCGACGTGGTCTGATTCGGGGGATGGCTTCGTGGTCGCACCCGCTCTGCAACATCGACCGACCGCCGAGATGGCTCGGCCTGCGCCGCACCGGCCCGAGGGTCCGCGCCTGGTGCAGTCCGGGACTCCTGCCATCGCCATCGAAGGGCTCGGTAAGTGCTACCGCCTCTATGCCCAGCCGCGCGATCGGCTGCGGCAACTGTTTCTGGGCTGGCGTCGCCGCTACTTCCAGGAGCACTGGGCCCTCGAAGACGTGTCGCTCACCATCGGGCGGGGCGAGACCGTGGGCATCGTCGGACCGAACGGCTCGGGCAAGTCGACACTCCTGCAGATCCTGGCCGGCACCCTCATGCCGACCACGGGAGAGGCTCGGCTGGCGGGCCGCGTGGCGGCCTTGCTCGAACTCGGTGCGGGCTTCCATCCCGACTTCACGGGCTGGGAGAACATCGATCTCTACGCCACCATCCTGGGGCTTCCCAGCGACCGGTTGGCCCGGCGGCACTCCCAGATCGCCGAGTTCTCGGAGCTGGGGCCCCATCTCGACCGGCCGCTTCGCACTTACTCGAGCGGCATGCTCGTCCGTCTCGCCTTCAGCGTGGCCATCAGTGCCGAGCCCGACATCCTGCTCGTGGACGAAGCCCTGGCCGTGGGCGATCTGCGTTTCCAGATGCGCTGCCTGGCCCGGCTCCGGGAGCTGCGCGATCAGGGCGTGACCATTGTCCTGGTCACCCACGACCTGGAGGTCTGCAAACGCTGGTGCGACCGGCTGCACGTCCTGGAACAAGGTCGGCTTGTGCAGTCCGGGCCGCCGGCCGAAGTAGCGGACTGGTACTTCGCGCGAATGGTCTCCACGCTGCCCTCGACGGCGCCGCCGCCTCCCGTGGCCCTGGGCTTCTCCGAGACGGGCTATCGTCGGCATGGGGACGGGCAAGGCCGGATCGTCGCGGCGGAGTTGGTCGGCGACGACCAGCGCGTCGGGGGGCCGATCCGGCTGGGCTCGACATGTCGGCTGCGGCTGCGACTGGAGTTTCAGGCCGCGGCGGCCCAGCCCGTCGTCGGTTTCTATGTCAAGGATCGGTGCGGTACCGAGATCGTGGGCATGAACACCCATCTGGCCGGGACGCCGCTCCTGGCCGCACGGCCCGGCTTCCGCCAGACCGTCGAGTTTAACTTGCCCATGCGGCTTCGTCCCGGGACCTACAGCATCAGTGCGGCGCTGGCCCATGACTGGCGCGAACCCCGCTACATGGACTGGGTCGATCAGATCCTCCTGTTCGAGGTCGTCGACCCGAGACCCGGCCGGGTGGTTTATGGACTGATCCACGAAGACATCACCGCTCGGGTGAGCCAGGAGACTTGACCGCCATGGCATTGCTACACACCGACCCGGGCCTCAAGGCCGACTTCGACCAGCACCAGCGTTACCTGGCGGCAGCGCTCCTGCTCCGGCCGCTTCTGGAGCCGCTCGGTCGCCCAGCCCGCTTACTGGAGGTGGGCAGTAACGTCCTGCATCTCTTGCCGGCCTTCCTGGCCCCGCTACCGATCGAAGTGGTGCGGGCTGACGTCGTCGACGTGCCGGCCCCGGGCAGCCGCTTCGTCAAGCTCGATGCCGACGGCCGGTTGCCCTTCCCCGATGAAGTCTTCGATCTGGTCGTGGCTCTTGAAGTACTCGAACATATCGCCCAGGAAGATCGGCTCTTTGCCGTCTCGGAGTGGTCTCGCGTCTCCCGGCAGGGCGTGCTCTTCTCCTGCCCCCGCCGGAGCCGGGCGGTGCGGGAGGCGGAGCGGCGAGTCGATCGGCACTTCCGGTCCCGCCATGGCCGGTCTCATCCCTGGCTCGCGGAGCACGCCCAGTTCGGCATTCCCAGCAAGGGGGAGATTCGTGCCATCTGCGGCAAACTCGGCCTCAGGGCCCACGCCTTCGGCAATGCTCCGCTGAGCGAATGGCTCGCGCTGCAGCTTTTGAGCGAGGAACTGGCCGACGTGCCTGCCGTCGAGCTGCGCGAGTTCTGCCAGCAAGTCGTCAATTCCAAGTCGATGCGGCCGCTCACACGGCAGCGTCCGTATCGCCGGCTCTACATGGCCTTTAAGAGCGATGAAGCGGCGCGGCGTGCCGTCAGCCTCTGGCGGGGACACGGCATCGGACTCGCCGCCCAGGACGCGGACGCCGACTTCGATCCCGTCGCCCATCTGGCCCAGCGGCTGCGTCGGCTGCTGACGGAGCAGTCGCTGCCGGCCGCCTTCGTGGCGCGGATTCAGCGGGAAGAGCGCGAGCGGCATTTCGCCACCCGCCGGGCAGAACAGGCTACGGAGGCGCTGGCCGAGGCTCGGTTGGAGTTGGAGGCACTCACGGCGGCGGGCAATCGCAAAGGTCAGCAACACGCCCGATTCGGCACCGACGTGAGCGGCATCGAGGTCGCGCCGTGTCGACTACGGCCCATGACCGAACATGGCCCCGAGTGCTGGGAAGCCCTGGGCGCTCAGCCTTACTGGCAAGTTGAACAACGGCTGCCGAAGGGCTGGGTTCTCTTGCAGGTCCAGGGGCAGGGGCCAGCGGGTCAGGCCGTGACGGTGGCCTTCGATCATGGTTCGGGTTTCGCCGATGCCTTGCCGCTCGAGGTCGGTCGCTGGGCTGGGCCACAGACGTTCGTCCGCCCCATCTATCTCCATCGGGAAGCGTTCCGCTGGCGGCTCCAGCCCCAGGAGTCGGCGGGACCGCTGCGGCTTTGCCAGGCCAGCCTCCAGTCGATTTCGACCAAGAGCGTGCTGGCCCAGGGCTGGCGGCATCTGCTCGGGGGGCTGGTGTGCGGGAAGGGCTGGGGGGACCTGGTTCGAGCCTGGATGCAAGGCGGAGTGCGGGCCCTCATTCGGCTGCCGCTGGAACGTTGGCTCGCGGCTCAGGACGTGCCAGCCGACGTACCCCTGCCTTACGAGCAGTGGGCCAGCCGGCAGGAGCCGACGCCGGAACAGATCGCCATCTGGCTGGAGGAGCTACGCCGGGTGTCGAGTCCGCCCACGCTCGCCGTCTGGCTGCCGCTCCCTACGCTTGAGACCGTGGCCGACCTGCGTCGGTCGCTGGAGTCCCTGGCCGACCAGGCGACCTACGACCGCTGGTCGCTCGGAATCTCAGTGCAGCCGAAGTGGCGGGGGCGCGGCCCCGCCGGGGGGGAACGCCCATCGGGACCCGCCGAGGGGGCCCGGCCCGGCGTCGTCCCCCCCGGGGGGGGCCCGGCCCCCCCCCCCCTCAATGCACTCCTCGACGAACTCTCCGCCGATTTCGGCGTCCTGCTCCGATGCGGCCATCAGATGGGCACCGCGGGGCTGCTCCAGTTGGCCCAGGCGATCACCAAGCAGCCCACGGGTGTTTGTTTCTACACGGACGAGGATCAGGGCCATCCCTATCCCGTGCGGCATGCACCGCGGCTCAAGCCCGACTGGGCGCCGGATGCCTTTCTAACCGGAAGCAGCTTGGGCGGGCTGCTTGCCGTCCGACGGTCGACCTGCCGGCAAGTGGGCGGCTTCGAACCGCGCAGCGAGGGGGCTCACGAGACCGACCTGGTGGCCCGACTGGCAGCCCGCCATCCGGACGGCATCGTCCACGTGCCGCGCGTCCTGCTCCATCGCCAAGGTTGGGCGTGGGAGCCCGACGAGTCCCCCGAGGCGGTGGCCCGCGTCCTGGCACGCCATCTCGATGAGGGCACGCTCGGTGTCGCCGGCACGGTCTCGGTCGAGGGGCAGCGCCTGCGGGTCAGGCCCCGGATCGGCTCGGCGCCGCTGGTCAGCATCGTTATTCCAACTGCTGGCCGTCCCGTTCGCCTCGATGGCAACGTGACCACCCACATCGACCATCTGCTGCGAAGCTTGCGGAGTCGGACGGGCTATCGGAACTACGAGATCATCGTCGTCGACAATGGCCAGCTACCCGAGACCACGATCGCCCAGCTTGCCCGCCATGACGTTCGGCGGGTGACGCTGCTCACGGAGTTCAGCTTTGCCGGCAACTTGAACGAAGCCGCGGCTCGGGCCCGAGGCGAGCATCTGCTCTTCCTCAACGACGACATGGAAGTGCTGCACGCCGACTGGCTCGAAGAACTGGTCGGCTGGTCCTGCCAGCGGGAGATCGGCGCGGTGGGGGGCAAGCTCTTCTTCGCGGACGGTCGCTTGCAGCACGCGGGCATCGCCCTGTACGCTCCGGGACCGGGCCATCCGCTCTACGGTGAACCCGACGCTCCGGTCGCCGACCCCACGTTTGGCCAGGTCCGCAATGCCCTGGCGGTGACCGGGGCCTGCCTCATGACGCCGCGGCGGATGTTCGAGCAACTCGGCGGCTTCGATCGGGCCTTCGCCCTCAATTACAACGACGTGGACTATTGCCTCCGGGTCTGGCGGGCGGGCAAGCGCGTCGTCTGGACGCCGCACGCGGAGTTGGTCCACTTCGAGCGGGTCCGCCGCGACGGCCGGGCTGCCTTCCGGCCCGAGGAGTTGGAGCGGTTTCGGGCGCGCTGGCAGGCGGTCTATCCGCGCGACCCCTTCCTCAACCCCAACTTCAGCCCGAACCATCACGACTTCCGGCTCCGCCTCCCCGATGCCCCGAGGCCGACATGATGCAGCGGCTCTTCTCCTGGCTCCGTCGTCCGCCCACGGGACTCCCCGGCCTGGCGCGGGCAACGTCTGGTCGCCCGGCCCCTCCCCTCCCCCGCACCCAAGCCGCCGATCGGCTTCTCGACCCTGACCGCGGTTCAGAACCCACCGCCGCCTCTCCTCGACGCCCTGGCCCAGAGCATTTTCCAGCAAGAATATCCCCACTTCGAGTGGGTCATCGTGGACAATGGCTCGAATCTCACGACCCAGCGCCGCCTCACCCAGCTCACCCGGGACCCGCGCGTGGTGCTGGTGCCGTCGCCCGTCAATCGCGGCATCGTGGGCGGGCTCCGGCTCGCGCTCCGCTCGGCCCGGAATGAGTACATCCTGCCCGTGGATCACGACGATGAGTTGACCCCTGACGCCCTCCGCGTGGTGGCAGCCAGCCTGGCCGCGCTGGGCCGACCCGCCGTGGCCTACACCGACGAAGACAAGCTGTTGCCCGACGGGACACCCGCCCATCCGTTCTTCAAGCCCGACTGGGACCCGCTGCTCTTTCTCAACTGCTGCTACACCGCCCACCTGGGCGTGATGAAGCGCGAGGCTGCCCTGGCGGTCGGTGCTTACACCGACGAGCAGGCCCAGGGCAGTCCCGACTGGGATGCCTTCAGCCGGCTGGTGGCCGCCGGGCATCGTCCCCGCCACATCGCCGAGATCGTCTACAGTTGGCGGATGCACGCGGGCTCCACGGCCCAGGGGGGATCGGCCGCCAAGCCTTACACTCTGGCCGGCCAGTATCACGTGCTCCAGCAGCACCTGGCCCGGACCGGGCTGGGCCGACATCTGACCATCCGGGCCAACCCGCTGCTTGGCGACGTGGGCTGGTGGCGGGCCACCGCGGGGACGCGGCGGCGCCGCCGGCGTGACGATCTGGTCATCCTCGAACGAGCCGTCCATGACGACAGCTTCCGGCTGGCCGTCGACTACCTCCCGCCGGGAGCGATCGTGGCGATCCAGGCCAGCGAAGCGACGCCGGCGACGGCCGACTGGTTCCAGGAGCCCCTGGCCCTTCTCGATGCCTTTCCCGAGGCGGTGGCGGTGGGCGGCGTCCTGAGCACCCGGCGCGGCCGGTTGGTCGCGGGGCCGGGGGTCATGGGGATGGATGGACTGGCCGGCTGGCCGGGACGGGGTGGCCGGCGCGGCGACCTGCTCGGGGCCGGCACGCTGGTGCACCAGCATCGGGCCAGCCTCGTTGATGACCGCTTCTTCCTCGTGCGGGGCGATTTCCTTAAGGAGATGCTCCCCGACGCCGGGGCCGACTTCGCCATCAGCCTGCTTGGTCCCTGGGTCGGAGCGACGGCCCGCCGGCTCGGCCGCACCGTCCTCTTCACTCCGT
>CALLZJ010000158.1 GCA_937858435.1 uncultured bacterium | reverse complement strand
CGAGGGGGTTTTTGACTCTCGGACGCGCTCGCCACGCGGTTTTCACAGGGTTCCAGGGCCATGCCACGCTTCCCGGCGCCCGTGGCGGGCTCTGGACGACGGTCGACGTTCACCCCAACCGCCCTCCGAACGCCCGGACCACCGCCGTAGTCTACCATAATGAACAGACGTATACAACCCGGTTGTGGCGGCGCCCGGTTCGGCAGGCCCGGAGGCCGTTTGACGCGGCAAGGAGCCCCAGCCTGCTGGACAATGGCCAGACGAGGGGGGACCATTCATGGGCGCCACGCCCAGCCGGGCCGACCTGGAAGCGTTTCTCGACGATGCGCTGAGCGAGGCCGACATGGCTCGCGTCGAACAGGCGCTGCGCGATTCCGCCTCGCTCCGACAAATACTTCAGCGTCTCATGCAGGAACGCGATCGGGGCGAGCACAGCCTCGGAGCAGTCTGGCGCCGCCATCGTCTTACCTGCCTGGGCCGGGAGGAAATGGGCCATCTGCTCATGGGCATCATGGACGACGACCAGGCCGCCTACTTCCGCTTTCATCTCGATGTCATCCAGTGCCCCTACTGCCATGCCAACTGGGCCGACCTCCAGGAACGGCAGCAGGAGTCGGCCCCCAAGGTCCAGCGCCGGCGCGAGCAACTTTTCACTTCCAGCGTCGGCGCCCTGCGGCGTAAGTCCTGAGCATGAGTGCCGCCCGGACCCATGCGTAACCTTAAGGTCCTCCTCAGCTACGACGGCACCGACTTCCTCGGCTGGCAAACCCAGCCCGGCCGGCGCACCGTCCAGGAGACGCTGGAGACAGCCATCGCCGCCGTCACAGGGACGACCGCCTTCGCCAACGCCAGCGGCCGGACCGATACCGGCGTCCATGCCGTGGGCCAGGTCGTCAATTTCAAGAGTGCCACGCACCTGACCCCGGAGGTGCTCGTCAAGGCGCTCAATGCCCATCTACCCGAAGACGTGGTCGTGCGGGCGGTCACCGAGGCCGCCCCGGACTTCGACGCCAACCGCCATGCCCTCCGCAAGCGTTACCGCTACGTGATCCACGACGACCCGGTGCGGGAGCTATTCCTCCGCCGCTATGCCTGGCATCTGCCCTATGCCCGACTCGATGCCGAGGCGATGGCGGCCGCGAGCCGCTGTCTCGTGGGTCGGCACGACTTCCATTCCTTCGAGACCGAATGGCCCAATCGCAAGACCAGCGTGCGGACCATTACCCTCCTGAACGTCAACCGGGCTGGTCCCTATGTCTGGATCGACGTGGAAGCGGACGGCTTCCTTTACAACATGGTGCGGAGCATCGTCGGGACGCTGGTCAACGTCGGCCGGGGCTACTGGCCGGTGACTCAGGTCGACGCCATCCTGCGGGCGGAGGATCGACGGCAAGCGGGCCCCACCGCCCCCGCCCAGGGGCTCTTCCTCATGGAAGTGACCTACCCGGAGCAGTCCCAGCCGACTGCCGCGGAGTAGCATTCCGTAGCGGAGATTAGACCACGACGCCGGTGCAGGCCCGACCCCGGCGATGGGCTCGAGCAAAGCCCCGGGCGATGAGCATGGGCATGCGGCGGGTCGCTCCCAGGATGTCGGCAAAGCCCGCCCGCCGGCCATCGATGAGGAGAGCCCGCTCCAGGCGCAGCCGTGGCCGAAGCTGCGTCTCCCAGTGGAACAAGAAGGGGCTGCGATTGGTTGGGTCGCGGAGTTTCTGCCGCCACGGCCGAGCCGTTCGGGCTGCCGGCGCATGGGCCCCATCCTGCCGTTGCTGCTGCGGTTCGTGTGCGTCCGAGATCAGCTTCCGGCGCACGTGGGCAGGCTGGGCGGCGAGTTGCTCGTGCCACAACTTCTCTAGCTCGTCCACGACCACGCCCTTGGAGCGCAGGAAGGCCATTTCTTCCCGGGTCTTGGCGAAGTAGCGGGCCCAGTTGACCTGGAAGCTCGCTGCCAGCGGTGCCACTTCTTGCTGGGCCAGGAGCAGGGCCGACGTCAGGAGATTGGTCGTGAAGTGGAAGGGCAAGGGCACATGCGGGAGCGGCTGGGCGGTGAGGGCGGCCGGGCCTTGCTTGGCCAGGGATGAGGTGTAGCTTCCGCCCCACCAGCCGTAAAGCGTCAGGGGCTGATCGACGACGGCACAGCGCTCGGCCGCCAGGAGCAGGACCATGCCCGTGAAGCAATCGCCGGCGGGACAGGGGAAGGGCTGGCCGACCAGGCTGAGCATCCGCTTCCAGACGTCCCGGTGCATGAGGGCATTGCTGAACTGAGGCCAATTGACCATCTCGAGCCGATCGAAGGCGTGGGCCAGCGTGTCGGCAACGGGTGGAGCCGAGATCGCCCCGGTGAAGGGCTGGAGCAGAAGGTGATTCCGCCGGCTCAGCTCGTGCCAGCTTGGATAGTAGTAAAACCCGTAGCGCCAGACGGCGAGCGGTGCCTGGTGGCGCTCGGCGGCCTCCAGGGCCGTCTCCAAGGCACCGGGAACCAGAGCGTCGTCGTCGGAGAGGAACGTCCACCAGGTGCCCCGGGCATGAGACAGGGCGAAGGTCCAGCTTGCGATCATGTCCCCGGGCGGGCTGCGGGGGACGTAGCGACCGCGACCACCCTCTCGAGGGGCGGACGGGGCGCCCGCACCGGTGTCGCCGCTGGAGGCTTTCCCGCTGACGATGATCTCCAAATCGGCTGCGTTCTGGGCCCGGGCGCTGGCCAGGGCCCGAGCCAGGAAGCGGGCGCGGTTGCGAGTGGGGATGATGATCGACAGCAGCGGTTCCGACACTTGCAAATTCCTCATGCACTGCGGCGTAGCGGCTCGGCCCCACACAGCGCCCGCACGACCCGGCCGACGTAAGCCACTTGCTCACGGGTCAGGGACAAGGCCGAGGGAAGATTCACGCCGCGGGCCCCGATGTCGTAGGCCACGCGATTGCGTTCCCGAGCCGACAGCACGCCGGGACAGTCGGCATAGGCGGGCAGCGAACTGAGCGGATGGAAGAAGGGGCGCGAGTCGATCTGTTGCTCTGCCAGGGCGGTCATGAGCCGCTCCTTGCCGAAGCCAAAGCGAGCGTCGAAGAGAGCGGTGACCATCCAGTAGGCATTCTTGACGTCGGGCGGCTCGGCATTGAGCACCAGGCCCGGCACATGGCCCAGCTCTTCCAGATACCAGCGGAAAATGAGCCGCTTACGCTGCAGAATCTCCTCGAAGCGTTCGAGTTGGGCCAGACCCAGGGCGGCTTGCATCGCGCTCATCTTGTACTTCCAACCGACCTCTTGGTTGAAGAAGTAGCGATCGCCGGGTCGGCGTCCGTGGTCGCGGAGCACCAGGATGCGGGCGTGGAGGTCGGCATCGTTGGTGACGAGCATGCCCCCCTCGCCGGTCGTGAGCGTCTTCGAGCCATGAAAGCTGAAGGTGCCGATGTCGCCCCAGCTCCCGGCCTTGCGCCGGCGGTACTCGGCTCCCAGCGCCTCGGCCGCGTCTTCGATCACGGCGATGTCGTAGCGCCGCGCGAGCGCCAGGATCTCGTCCAGGGCCGGCATCCCGCCGTACAGGTCGACCGGAATCACCGCGCGGGTCCGGGACGTGATCGCGGAACGGAAGCTGTCCACGTCCAGGCACCAGGTTCGCGGGTCGACGTCGGCAAAGACTGGCGTGGCCCCAACGTAGCTGATCGGCGCCGCCGACGCGATCCAGGTCGACTCGGGCACGATGACCTCATCGCCCGGCCCGACGTTGAGGGCCAGCAGCGCCAGGTGAATGGCCGAGGTGCATGAGGGTAAGGCCACGGCATGGCGTACCCCCAGGTAGCGGGCAAAGCCCGTCTCGAACCGTTCGTGAAAGTCGTTGGCGTGCTCGTACCAGGCCGTCCGGACCGCCTCGGCGACCCGACTGACCTCGTGCTCGGTGATCCAGGGGCCGGCCACGGGAATCCGTTTCATGCTTCACCTCCCTGCTCCGTCCCCGCCGGACTCCGCACACACCGCAGGTAGCCGCTCGGAGCCACGGTGACGAGCAGCCGGTCCTCGATCTCGGCATCGACGACGAAATCGCTGGTCTCGTTCAGGAACTGCCGGACGGCCGTAAGCGGATTGTTGCCCGGCCCCCAGGGGCGGTCGGCACAGGCCTCCGCGGGCAGGTGCTCGACGGCCGTATCGAAGACGACCAGGTAGCTGCCCGGCGTCACCAGCGGCGCATAGAGGCGCAGCTCGTCCAGCACGTGGTCATGGGTGTGATTCGAATCGAGCACCACGAGGACGGTCTGCTTGCCATCGATCATGGCCCGGACGGCGTCCAGCGTCTCGGCGGCGGTCGAGGAGCCTTGGATCAACTCGATCCGATGGCCCAGCGGGTGGTCTTCGATCGCCTCGCGGTTATGGGGGCGGATGTCGATATCCACGCCGACGACCAGGCCGGGCCCGCCGATCAATTCCAGGATCGAGGCGTAGAGGATGAGCGAACCGCCGTGGGCGACGCCAGTCTCGATGACCAGGTCGGGCCGAACTTGCCAAAGCAGTTCCTGCATGGCGACGATGTCTTGCGGATACTGGATGATGGGCCGGCCAAGCCAAGTGAAGCGATAGGAGTACTTGTCGGCTCCCGAGGCGGCCAACCAGTCGCGCGACAGGGCCTGGAAGGCGGGCGCGTTCTGCACCGGGGGGATGCCCACGATCGGCGGCGGCGAAGAGGCGGCCATGGCGGACTGGCGCCCCTCGAGGGGTGCGGCGGGGGCCCG
>CALLZJ010000157.1 GCA_937858435.1 uncultured bacterium | reverse complement strand
TCTAGCCCGGCAATGCGAGCGCTGATCGGCACAAGCGTTCCAGCCGGCATGCCCTGCACAGGCGGATCGCTCCCCAGGCGTGGGACCGGTCCGCGGGCCGATTTCAGCGGCGCGAGGCGTGCTCGCGGCCGATTGTCAAAGAGTCTCCGTGACCCCGTCTGGGTCGCGTTTGCTACCTTGCGCCGAAGGATGAAGTCATGGTTGCACTTTGGCTGCGTTCCTGGTTCTCGCCCTCCACGACCCCGGCCATCCGCCGTTCGGCGCGCCGCGCGCTGGAGTTCGACACCCTTGAAGACCGCCTCGCCCCCGCAACCCTGACCTGGACCGGCGCCGCGGGCGGCCTGTGGTCCGACGCCAACAACTGGCTCAATGAGAGCGCGCTGCCCCAGGCCCCCACGGTCGGCGACGACCTGATCTTCCCCACCGGGCCCGCCACCCTCAACTCCTTCAACGACCTGGCCGCTGGGACCGCCATTCGCTCCATCACTTTCACCGGTGCTGGCGCCGCTTACGTTCTCGGCGGCAATTCCCTGGTGATCGGCGACAACGACGGCGGCGGCATCTTCCACAACGTCTCCGGCGCCGCCACCGTCACCATTAACTTTGTCAGCTTGACGCTGGCCTCGGGCACGGCCAAGACCTTCGATGTGGTCAATGCCGCCGCCCACATGACCTTCTCCACCACCATCAACCTCAACGGCACCGATGCCAACTTCGGCCAGGCAGGCAGCGCCGGCCTCATCAACACGATCCTCGCCATCAACGGTAGCGGCGACATCACCAAGGCGGGCACGGGCATCTTCATCGTCGCCGGACCCAACACCTACTCCGGCACCACGTTCCTGAATGGCGGCACGATCCAGATCGGCGCCAGCAACGTCATCCCGGACAACAGCCCCTTCATCATGGCGGCCGGCACCACCCTCGATCTGGCCAACTTCTCTGAAACGCTCGGCTCGCTCTCCGGGCCCGTCGGCGCCACCATCACCCTGGGCACCGGCACCTTGACTGTCGGCAGCCTGAACTCCGATACCACGTTCGGCGGCTTGATCACGGGCACGGGCGGCCTGGTCAAGACCGGCTCGGGCAACCTCACGCTCACGGGCAGCAACACCTACAGCGGCGCCACCCTCATCAGCCAGGGCATCCTGGAAGTGAACGGCATGCTGGCCAGCAACGTCACGATCAGTGCCGGTGGCACCCTGGCCGGTGACGGAGCGGTCGCCAACACCACCGTCAACCTTGGCGGCCAGATCGCCCCGGGCACCACGCTCAACCCCGGCATCCTGGTGGCCCAGATCACCGCCTTCCAGGCCGGCAGCAACCTCTTCGTCCGGCTCAACGGTCTCAATCCGGGTGAGGCCGACCGGTTGGTCACGGGCGCCTCGAGCCTCGACCTGGGTGATGCCACCCTCAGCGGCACGCTCGGCTTCGCCGCCGCCCTGGGGGACAGCTTCACCATCATCACCGCCAATGGCATCACGGGCACCTTCGCCAGCGGCGCCGTCGCCTTCATTGGCGGCCGCAAGTTCGCCGTGGCTTACAACGCCAACAGCGTCGTGGTCACGCGCATCATCGCCAACAGTGTGACGACCGTATCCTCGAGCCAGAATCCCGCCATTCTGGGCGACTCCGTGACCTTCACGGCCACCGTGGTCGGCGAGACGGGCACGACCGGAGCCCCCACCGGCACGGTCGAGTTCTATGCCGACGGCAACCTGATCGGCACCGGCACCCTCGATGAATTCGGCCAGGCCACCTTCACCACCGACACCCTCGCCCTGGGCAGCCACACGATCACGGCGGTCTACGTGGGCGATGGCGACTACGAAGGCAGCACCTCCGGCGACCTGGTCCAGAACATCATCGCCGCCCCCATCGGCAGCATCCTGATCTTCGCCGGCTCGCCCCAATCGACCGTCGTCAACACCGCCTTCGGCATCAACCTGCAGGCCCGCGTGCTGGATACCAACGGCGACCCGGTTGCTGGCGTGCTGGTGACCTTCACCGCGCCGCAGTCGGCCACCCTGGCCACGGGTACGTTCGTGGGGCAGGTGGCCATTGCTACCGCCATCACCGACGCCAACGGCGTGGCCACCGCGCCGGTGCTGACGGCCAACACCGTGGCGGGCGGATTCTTCGTCGTGGCCACCCTCGGCGGCTTCGCGGCCAACTTCTCTCTGACCAACACCGCCGGCGCTGCCGTTGCCCTGGTCTACCTCCAGCAGCCCACGAGCACCGCCGCGGGTCAGCCCATCACGCCGGCCGTGCGGATCGGCATCGTCGACGAGTTCAACAACCTGACGAACTCGACCGCGGCCGTCACCATCGTTCTGGCCACCAATCCCACGGGCGCGACGCTGAACGGCACCCTCACGGTCAACGCCGTCGGCGGCGTGGCCAACTTCGACAACCTCAACATCCCCAAGGCGGGCCCGGGCTACACGCTCAGTGCTTCCAGCAACGGCTTCCCCGCCATCGCCTCGAATGCCTTCAACATCACGGGCGGCCCCGCCGTCAAGTTCGTGATCTCGGCACCGACGCGGGTCCGGACTGGCATCGGCTTCGAAGTGACGATCACCGCCCAGGACGAGTTCGGCAACGTGGCCACTGGATACCTGGGCACGGTCAGCTTCCATCCGCTCACGCGGGGCCTGGCCCTGCCGGCCAACCAGACCTTCACCGCCGCGGATGCCGGCGTGAAGCGGATTACCGTGACGGCCCGCCGGGTTGGCTTCGGCATGTTCATTGTCAAGGAACAGGGCACCACGCCGACCATCCCGTCGGTCGCGGTCCGGTTCTGGAACCTGTTCGGCAACCGCCTGTTGGTCTAGTCCGACCGAGCGGCCAAGCCTGAATTCACAGGGCGAACGAACACTCCGGTGTTGGTTCGCCCTGTCCCTTTTGGGGAAGACA
The DNA here is from genome assembly GCA_937858435.1 of uncultured bacterium. Classification (GTDB taxonomy): domain Bacteria; phylum Planctomycetota; class Planctomycetia; order Gemmatales; family HRBIN36; genus CALLZJ01. The sequence continues at coordinate 6,771 of CALLZJ010000157.1, read as the reverse complement.
CCGGCACGGTTCATACGTCGGCGTGACGGCCGAAGCTTGAGGATTTCACGTCCACAGGGCCCTTGCTTCGCCCGTTGGGTCTCGTAAACTGTCTGAACCTAGTCCAAACTCAGAGAGGGAGAGATCGGCCATGGGCCAGCGCGGCGATCGTTTCCGGCTGCGAGCCGTGAAGCAGAAGGAAGCACGAGCCACCAACGGACCGCGGAAGGCCGCGGAGCGGGCCCGGCGTGAACAGCGCTTGCTGGCCGAACTCAAGGCCTGCCAACCGCCCTACACCAAGGTCCTTCGAAGCTGGCTGTCGGCCAAGCTCGCCAAGCCCGAAGCCAAGATCACGCCGGAAGACGTCAAGGCGGTCCTGGCCGGCGCGGCTCAGCGCTAGTCCTCGCTACTCATCCTCATCGACCCGCGGCACCTCGGCTCAGGCCCGGCTCCGCGGGTTCTCTCTTGCGGTCGCCTGACTGGTCATCGCCCCTATACTGTCCCAGGGTCCCTCCACCGGCGGCCTCTTCCCCGATCTCTGCGAGCGCCCTCCATGTCCGTCCTCGTCGTCGGCACCGTGGCCCAGGACACCATCGAAACTCCCTTCGGATCCGCCCCCTATGTACTGGGAGGTTCGGCCACCTTCTTCTCCTGGGCCGCAAGCTTCTTCACCCCGGTCCATCTGGTCGGCGTCGTGGGCGAGGACTTTCCCCCGCAGTATCAACGGCTCCTGGCCGAACGCGGCATCGACCTCACCGGACTGAAGACGCAGCCGGGCGGCAAGACCTTCTACTGGCATGGCCGCTACCTGCCCGACATGAACCAGCGTGAGACGTTGGAAGTGCAGCTCAACGTCATCGCCGACTTCGATCCCGTGCTGCCGCCCCCGCTCCGCCAGATTCCCTACGTCTTCCTCGCCAATATCAATCCCTGGATTCAGGCCAAAATCTTGTCCCAGATGGAGCAGCGGCCCAAGCTCGTCGTCGCCGACACCATGGACTTCTGGATCGAAACCCAGCGGCCTGGCCTCATCGAACTGCTCCCCAAACTGGACGGACTGGTGCTCAACGATGGCGAGGCCAAGCTCCTGACCGGCGAGAACAACCTCATCCGCGCCGGGGAGAAGGTCCGGAGCATGGGGCCCAAGTTCGTCATCGTCAAGAAGGGCGAGCATGGCTCTTACCTGCTGACCAAGGACGGTCCTTTCCTGCTGCCGGGCTATCCGACGGCGAACGTGGTCGATCCCACGGGCGCCGGCGACAGCTTCGCCGGGGGCATGATGGGTTACCTCGCCGCCGACGGCAGCGGCGCGCCCGGCTCGCTCCGGCGGGCCATCGCCTATGGCTCGGTCGTGGCCAGCATCACCGTCGAGGACTTTGGGCTGGAGAGTCTGAAGCGCGCTCACCGCGCCGACATCGACCATCGGCTCGAAGACTACCGCAAGATGTTGGCATTCTAGCGGCGCCGGATGCGGTAGAGCGTCCCCTTCATCCGCAGCGGCGTGGGTTGCCCCGGACCGCGCGGCTGGCCGGCCCGCATCACTTGCGTCTCGTACTCGAATCCGTTCGCACTCAGCATCTCCCGCAGCAAGGCGGCGGGTCGGCGATCTTGATCGGTCAACCAGCATTCCCCCTCGGGAGCGAGAAGCCTGCCGACGACGGCGACCACTGGCGCCACATTACGCTCCTCATAGATCAGATCGGACGCCAGGATGAGGGGAAACTGCCGGTCCGGCGGGTTCCGCCAATCGAAGGCCAACTCTTCAAAGTTGCTCAGGCCGTTACGACGGGCGTTGGCGGCAGCGAAGGCGACGGCGGCCGCGTCGTAGTCGCTGAAGGTGACGTGAAGCCCCTTCTTGAGCGCGGCAACACCGGGCAGCCCCAGCCCACAGCCCAGCTCCAGGGCCTTGAGGCCCGCGGGCCAGTCGGCGGCGAGGACCGCCTTGGCCAGCATGCGGGCCGCCGGCCAGAGGTCGCACCAATAGGGCATGTACTCATCACGGCCAAAGGCAGCCAAGGTTGCCGGGTGATCCAGCAACCGATCCGGGTCGGCGGGCCGGCCAATGAGTAGCACCGTGCCGTCCAGTTCCACGCGTTCCTCGTGCACCGCGCCGATCGCATCGGCTGGCGTCATGGGTAACGGTGGCAAGGCTCCGGCCGACATGCTCAGACTCCGGGCTGCAGGGGTCCGGTCAGGGTGCTGGGGCGGGCGGCTGCTCCCGCAAACGCAGCCCCAGATGGTTGCCGTTGAGTCGCAGCGTACCCGGCAGAGTCCGCCCCACAGGCTGATTGACGACCTGGCAACCGCGGGTCTCGGGGGAGCGGAGCACCAGGGTGGTCGAGCCGCCGCCGTCGAGGTTGATCATGGACCAGCAACCACGGCTGATGCCCAGTTCCGCCAGTTCGCGTTGAGTCATGCCCAGGCTCCGCGGCTGCCGGCCATCCACGACGAACCAGTGCATGACGCGGCCATCCCGCGACAGCCCCACGGCCGTGCGCGGATGAAGCGGCGCCTGGCGATCCTCGTCGGCGAAGACGTTGCGACCTTCGTAGACCAGTTGCGAGAAGCCGCCGACCCCTTCCCGGGCAGTCTCGACCTCGGCCCGCGGCACGGGAGGAGCGACGATTCGGCCCCGCCGATCAGAGCCAAAGAGCAGCACGGCGAAGTGCTCGCGGGCCGGCGCCAGAACGGTGCCCGCGGTCAGATGCAGCCCCTCGATCCGCACCGGCGCCCCCTTCTCCTTCGTCAGCGGGCTGAATGGGCTGGCATTGATCGCCAGCACCGCGCCCGTCCGCTCGGCAAAGTCGAGGGCGGTCTCGGCAGGCAGATGGAAAGAGTCGGGAACCTCGGCGGCGGGCGTCGTGAACAGCTCCAGCCGCGGATGGTCCAGGTCGATCTCCGCCCACCAGATGCGCAGCGGCCTGGGCTCCTGCCGCGCGGTGGCCACCAGCTTGATGCCCGGCCACGGCGTGGTCTGGGCATTCGCCCCGTCCTCTTGGGCCGCCAGCCAGGTGGCCGGCACGACCAGAGCGATGAGCAGCAGGAGGAACCGGCTCATGACGGTGTCCCCTCCGGCAAGTCGAGCGGCAGATTGTCCAGCAGCCGCGTGCTGCCGAAGCGGACCGCCACCGCCAGGAGCGTTTGACCGGCCAGCACCTCGATCGGCTCCAGCGTCCGGCGGTCCACCACGGCGACATAGTCCAAGGCGCTCTCGGGAATGGCACGCAGGAGCGCTTCCATGCCCCGCCGCACCACGGCTGCCTGGCGTTCACCGCTCTCGATCAACTCCTTCCCCTTGTTCAGCGCCTGCCACAGAGCCGGCGCGCGCCGGCGCTGCTCCGGGGTCAGGTAGACGTTGCGTGAACTGAGGGCCAGCCCGTCCGCCTCTCGGATCGTGGGACCGATGACGATCTGCACCGGCACGGCCAGGTCGGCGACCATCTGCTCGACGACCCGGCATTGCTGGGCGTCCTTCTGGCCAAAGAAGGCCACGTCGGGCCGCACCAGGTTGAAGAGCTTGAGCACGACAGTGGCCACGCCACGGAAGTGACCCGGCCGCTGTTCCCCCTCCCAGCGCCGCTCCAGGTCGGCCACTTCGACGAAGGTCTGAAAGCCAGGGGGGTAGATTTCCGCGACGGACGGCACGAAGGCCAGGTCCGCTCCGTGCTGCTGGCAGACCTCTAGGTCCGCTTCGAGGGGTCGAGGGTAGGCCGCGAAATCCTCGTTCGGTCCGAACTGGGCCGGATTGACGAAGATGGAGACGACCACGAAACCGGCCTGGGCTCGGGCCAGGTCGATGAGGCTGGCGTGGCCTGCATGAAGTGCCCCCATGGTGGGGACGAAGCCGATCCGCAGCCCCTGACCTCGGGCCGTGGCCACGGCGGCTTGGAGTTCAGCGGCCGACCGAACGACGTTCACCATGGAGCAACCGGAAGGTGCTAGTCGCCGCGGAGCTTGATCTGCAGGGTCCGCAGTTTGTCGCGCACTTCCAGCAGCGAGGTCTGGCCGAAGTTCTTCACTTCCAGCAGTTCATCCGCGGTGCGCGAGCAGAGTTCGCCGAGGGTGCTGATCCCCAGGCGATTCATGCACTTGCGGGCCCGAACCGACAAATTCAGTTCGCTCACGGGCTTGCTGAGTACCGCCTGCTCCTGCTCGCTGAGGGCCGGCTGCTGGGCGCGGAAGCGCGGGTCGTAGCGGGCACCTTCCTCGAGGGCCTGGCCTAGCCGCAGCCCCTTGTCCTCGAGCATTTCCTTGATTTCGAGCAGCGAGGTCTCGCCGAAGTTCTTGCTCGCCAGGAGCTGGGCCTCGGTGACGCGGGTCAAGTCGCCGAGCGTGCGGATGTTCATCTTCTTCAGGCAGTTGCGGCTCCGGACCGACAGCTCGAAGTCGGTCACGGGGATTTCCAGGACTTGCGAGAAGCGGTCGTAACGCCGCTCGGCATCCTCGTCGATGAACATGCTCTGGGCGGCGTAGGCATCCTTGAAGAAGAGCCGGGCCCGCTCGTTGGTTGGGTCGGCGTCCACGATCAATTGGAAGCAACGGACGGCGTCGTCGTAGCGGTTGTGGTCTTCGTACAAGATGCCGAGGTTCAGCAACGGGCCCACGTGGACTGGGTGTTGGGCCACGCACCGCTCATAGAGGTTGATCGCTTCCTCGTCGTTGCCGTTCAGATCGTTGGCGCAGCCGAGTTGGAACAGGGCCCCGACATGGTGGGGGTCCATCTCGATGGCCTTTTCGAAATGCTTGATGGCCGCCAACCGATCACCCTCTTCCAGCCGCAGATAGCCAAGCTGGAAATGGTACTCGGCACTGTGGCTGGAAAGTTCTTCAAGCTTGTGAAGCAGGTCGTGGGCCTGCTTGAGGTGCCGCTGGGCCCGGTAGAGGCCGGCCCGCTGCAATTGGACCTGGCTGGCGGTGTAGCCCATCTTCTCGGCCTTTTCGAAGGCCTTGTGGGCGTCGTCGAGGTCGCTCAGGCTGGCCAAGGCCCGGCCCAGGTAGAAGTGGGCGAGCGGCGTCTCGGCCTGGCGGAGGAACTCGGCGGCATCGCGGAGCCGGCCCAGGAAGTAGTTGGCCACGCCGAGCTTGAGTTGCCACTTCTTGACCACGGCACCGCTGGCCACTTCGACCCGCTGCCGCATCGTCTCCACGACCTCGCGGAGCGCCTTGTACTGGCCTGCTCCTTGCCGCAGCCCATCGCGCAGCCGCTGCACCGTGCCGGCGTCGCAATCTTCCTTCTCGAGAAATAGGGCCTTGATATCGGTCTTGATCGCCTCCATCCCATCACTCCGCTGGCCAGACGAATGAGCCCTACCGGCACCCCGCTTTCGCGCGGCGGGAATTACTCAGTATAGGCATGAGACTCGCAAGTACAAGAGGAGCTGGCCGCCCCCGCCTCGGCCGCGCGGCCACATCTGCCGTTGGCTCCCGGTCCGCTGGCGGGGATAATGGGCTTTGCGGCGCCGTTTGGCCCCCTGCCCGGCGTCCCGCTCGGCTTCTTCCGCAAAGCGCTCGCACCATGTCTATCCGCGTGACCAACTTGCGTCTCGGCATCGAGGAGAGCGAAGCCGCCCTCCCCGCCCTGGCCGCCCGGCACCTAGGGCTCAAGGCGGATGAGCTTGGAGCCTGCCGCATTCTCCGCAAAAGCCTGGACGCACGGGACGCCGACGATCTGGCCTTTGTTTATGCCATTGAGATTCGGGTCCCGCCGGAGGAAGAGGCCCGGCTGCTGCGGCGGATGGAGGGACGGCGCGGTCCAGTCCGAGTCGAGGCCTGGAGCGAGCCGGTGTTTGCGCTCCCCGAACCCGGCTGCGAGCCCTTGGCCCAGCGGCCAGTCATCGTCGGCTCGGGACCCGCGGGGCTGGCAGCCGCTCACTTTCTGGCGGCCGCGGGCTATCGGCCACTGCTGCTTGAACGGGGTGCCCCGGTCAGCCGCCGCATCCGGGACGTGGCCGCCTTCGATGCCGGCGGCCCCCATGATCCCGATAGCAATTACCTCTTCGGCGAGGGCGGAGCAGGCACCTTCAGCGACGGCAAGCTCACCTGCCGCGGCTCCGGCCCCGACGTGCACCGCATCTTGCAGTGGTATGCCGACTCCAAGGGGAAGCCGAGCATCGTCTACGAACAACGGCCGCACCTGGGCAGCAATCGGCTGCCGGCCGTGGTCAAGGCTCAGCGGCAACGGATCGAGGCCCTGGGCGGTGAACTGCGCTTTCACTGCCGCGTCGAGGACCTGGACCTGAGCGGTGGGGTGGTCCGGGGCGTACAGACTTCGGCAGGCTATTTCCCCGCCTCGGTCGTCGTGCTCGCCATTGGCCACAGTGCCCGTGACACCTACGAGATGCTGGTGCGGCGCGGCGTGCCGCTGGTCCACAAGGCCTTTCAAATCGGTCTGCGGATCGAGCAGGCGCAGGAGCAGGTCAATCGCCACTGCTACGGCCGACGGCGGCTCGAGGATGAACTCGGGGCCGCCAACTATACCGTCGTGGCCAAGTCGCAGAGCCTCGATGTCTTCAGCTTCTGCATGTGTGCCGGCGGCTATGTCATGCCCAGCGTCTCGACGCCGGGCGAATTCTGCACCAATGGCATGAGCCTCTCCAAGCACGATTCGCCATTCGCCAATAGCGGGCTGGTCGTGACGCTGGAGCCGAGTCAGTTCGGCGGCAGCCATCCCCTGGCCGGGGTAGAACTGCAGCAGCACTTCGAAAGGCTGGCCTTCCATTTGGGAGGGGGCGACTACCGGTGTCCGATCCAGTGGGCGAGCGATTTCGTGGCCGGCCGGGCTAGCCAGGGGAC
>CALLZJ010000156.1 GCA_937858435.1 uncultured bacterium | reverse complement strand
TGGACCAACTCAAGGACAACCGCGCAACGACCAAGATGCTGACGGTGCCGCTCGGCGCTCCCAACCCGGAGACGCCCGTCGAGCCACCCTTCGAATTGCCACGGTGAATCCGCGTGGCCCCCAGGCCGGGCCGAACCGGGTGCAGTGGGGCGGCGCGTTCGACACCGAGGAACTCCGCTGTACCTCCGGCTTCCGCGTGGGGCTGGAGGCCGCCGGCACTGCGGACGCCAAGTGATTCGGCCCATGGCGACGCCCGACTCCGATGAGGGAAAAGCCAGGCTCAGGCAATGGGCAAGTTTCCTGTCACAAAACGAGGACTGCCGCGTACCACCTAGTGTGGCATCCCTCTTCCTGGAGCTTTCCCCATGCACCCCATCTTGCGTCGCGGCAGCAAGGGTCCAGATGTAAAGCGTCTGCAACAATTGCTCAACGAGAAACTGCGGCCGTCCCCGAACCTGAAGCCGGACGGGGACTTCGGCCCCGCCACCGAGAAGGCCGTCCGAGCCTTTCAGACACAGGCCCGGCTGGGCGTCGACGGTGTGGTCGGAACACAGACTTGGAGCGCGCTCGAAGGCGCCGCCCCGGCACCGCCTTCGGGCGGCACGACGATCATCAAGGCCGAGCCCGCCTGGATGAAAGTGGCTCGGGGCGAAATCGGCCAGAAGGAAATCGCCGGCGCCCAACACAACCCCCGCATCATCCAGTACCATGCGACCACGACGCTCAAGGCGACGACGGATGAAACCGCCTGGTGTGCGTCCTTCGTGAACTGGGTCTTGAAGCAGGCAGGCGTGCCGGGCACCAACTCAGCGGCGGCCGCCAGTTGGCTCAACTGGGGAGTCGAGAGTCAGGCCCGCGTCGGGGCCATCGTGGTCATCTACAATGCGGCGGCCGCCAATAGCAGCCTGTCGACGTCCGGCAACCACGTCGGCTTCCTTATCGAGGAAACGCCGGCCCACTACTCCATCCTGGGCGGCAATCAGTCCGACCAGGTCAAGATCTCCAACTTCTCCAAGTCGAAGTGGCGGCTCAAGGGCTACCGCTGGCCCCGCACCTAGGCCACGACCGCGGGACTCAAGCCAAAAAAAGGAAGGACGTGGTGAGATATGCACCACGTCCTTCTACGCTTGCGGCCGCTGTTGGCAGCCCGTCGGCTGCTTAAAAGCCAGCCACCTTCTGGTTACCATGTCTCATATGGGGACCACCTCCTTTCAGCGAAGCCTTCCTGGTCGGCCGAAGCGAACCAGTACCCGACCGAGCAGGACTGTCCCTGACGCACCACGTTAGCGCGTCCCAACGGGTTCCATGCTAACGCCCCGCCGATCGCGCGTCAACGGCAAGAGGCCGCGCGGCCAGTGCCGACACGGGCTAGCGGCGGGGGCGATACCGACCGATAGACACCCAGGTCACTTCGCCGGTTCGCTTCATTTCCACCCGCAGCGGCTCGCCGTCCTCGATGTCAAAGAGAAGCTGGGCGGCACCGCCCACCTGCTTGTCCGATTCCGGCCGCAGCTTCCAGCCTCGTGCCGCTAGCTCTTTCTTGTAAAACTCGAAGAGTTCCTCCGCCTCGGACCGAGTCACGTAGACCAGGCGCGGCGGTTCGTCCATGTACTCGATCGGACTCGTGACTTCACCGTGGACGAGCATCTCATTCTTGACCACGCGGACCCCGTACATGACCTCGGTCTGGCCCGTGCGCGTCTGGATCATCGCCATCGCTTCCACCGCGCCTTGGACGTGGCGGATGTGGTGCTTGTCGGGCTTGCCGCCCGGCCCGGTCACCTCCCGCCAGCCTTGCTTCTTCATTTCCGCGCGGATGAAGTCGGCGGCCGCGTCCGGCTCCAGCGTCGTCCGGTAGATCGTTGCATAGAAGACATTCTGCTTCAGTTCGGCACCCTCGGGCCGCGGCAGCGACCGCGCATCTACGTTGCCATGGTTCGAGGCATAGACCATCAGCTTCCCTTCTTGCGGTTCCTTGAACACGTTCATCCGCAGGAGGTAGCCTGCCTTGGTCCACTCGGCGGAGGCATAGTGGCGTTCCTTGTCGAGGCTCTCTTCCGCCAGGGTCCAGCCGGCCGACTTAAGGCGATCACGGAAGAACTCGGCGGCCGCCTCGAGCCCACCGTTGCCCAGGTTCGCGGAAAGCTGCCCGACCGCTCGAGAGACGACCTGGGCCCCTTCGGGCAAGGGGAGTGTGCGCAGGTCCAAGACGGCCGCCGCTTCCGGCAGGGTTCCAGCACGAGCGGCGTTTGGTGCCGGGTCGTCGCCGGCCCAGAGCAAACCCACGAAGCCAACGGCCAGCCACAGCATCAGGCTCCATGGGCCTGCGACTCTCTTTGACATTTCAGATCCTCGATGGACATAGCGGTCGACGCCGAGGCCGATCTCTCCGCGACGGTCACTCTATGAAGGAAGGCCAGGCCGAGACCGAGCCCTGGGGCCCGGCGGACTACTCTCTAGGCCCGAAAGCGGCCTGGTTGTGCCGCCCCGGACGCCGCGTTTCGCTTCGGCCTAGTCGTCGTCTTCCTCCAGGAACTTGCGGAACTCCTTCAGCATGTAGACGTAGGTCTTGAGCCACTCCTTCACGTTCAGCTCGGTCACGCCGCCCGTCAGTTCGAGGGCGGAATCGAGCACGGGCTTGTGGTCGGAGTTACGCAGGGCCCGCGTGAACTTCTTGCTCAGGTTCCACTGATTCAGCCGTTCGAGAGTGGCCCGGCCATCGAAGATGGCCGCGACCTGCATGGTCTGCCCCGAGTTGAAGAGCAAGATTTTCAGCCCGTCGACTTCGAAGCTGTAGGCGTCGTCCTTGACCTCGCGGAGGTTCTTAACGTCATTGAAGGAGTTGAGAATGCGCTCGAGGCGCCGCGCCGACATCTTGGTCACAATGTCGTCATCCTCCGCCCAGGCGGGGACCGGGCCGACAGCAACCAGGGCTGCCAGGCAGAGGACGACCGGCCAAGTGCGGCGGCGAAGTGCAGGCCCAGCGACTTTCATGAGGCTTCTCCTGGAGGAATGTGCTCGGGCAGGCCCCGAGTGCTGTGCCCAAAGTACCCGGCTCCGTCGTCGGCCGCAAGTATCTCCGAAAAACTTCGGAGTTGCCCTTGACGGAAAGGGGACTTGAGCGTTTAATACCTAAGCCTTTAGGCCTTAAAGGTTCTGTCAGTCCCCGGGAGTGCCGATGGTGGACGTAGCTCCGACCCCCCGTGAAATGGAAATCCTGAAAGTCCTCTGGGACATTGGGCCGGCCGGCGTCCGTGAGGTCTATCGGCGGCTGGCGGCCCAGCAGGAAGAAGACCTGGCCTACAACACCGTCCAGACCCTGCTCCGCATCATGGAGGACAAGGGACTGGTCAGCCATGAGCAGGTGGGACGGGCCTACATTTACACGCCGCTTTACACCCGGGAGGCCAGCGTGCACGGTTTCCTGGACCGCGTCTTCGATGGGGCCGCCGACCAATTGGTGCTGTCCCTGCTTAAGAGTGAGCGCCTTTCAGCGAAGGAACTAGAGCAGCTTCAGCAGCACCTTGACGCTGCCCGTCGACGCAAGGGGTCCCGGTCCTGACAGCCCCGAGGGGGAACGCGCGATGTCCTGGATGGCGCAGGGTGGTGAAATGTGGCTCCTCCGCGTGGTCGTGGCGGGGGGCGGAATCTTGCTCCTAGGCTGGCTCTATAGCGCCTTCCAGAAGCAGCCGGCCCGCCGGCAACGCATCGCCGAACTGGCGCTCGGCACCAGCCTCTTGATCGCTGGCCTGGCCTTGCTCCCGGGCTGGTGGTCGCTCGATCAACTCTGGGGACGGAACCAGTCCCACACGGCGGTGGAAGTCCATGAACTCACCGCTTCCGTTTCGCTCGAACCTCGGCAGGATGCCGAGCAGGCTTTGGCCATGGCCTGGCTGGTCGCCCTGGACGTTCGCCCCGAGTGGGCCAATACCGCCGCCCAGCCGCTGAACGATGCCATGTTGCCACAGATCATCCCCCTGCCCAATCGCCCGGCGCCGCCTCCGACGCTATCCGCGGGCCAGGCGATTCTGGCCACTTACGTCCTCGTGGCGGCCGTCTTTCTCGGGCGCTTCCTCATCGGCCTGGTGGGGCTCGTTCGGCTCCGTCGCCAGAGCCGGCCCGCTACCCCGGCCCTCCAGCGCCTGCTCGATCGCGTCCTGCCGCCGGGGCCGCCGCGGCCCATGCTCCCGGGCCATGAGCGAGTGAAGAGCCCCATCAGCTTTGCTCTGCCCGCTCCGACCATTCTAGTCCCCGTGGAGTTCGAACACGCCACCGAGCCGCACGTGCAGGCCTCGGTTCTGGCCCATGAACTCATGCACCTGAGTCGCCGCGACTTCTGGAGTTCGGTGCTCTTGGGTCTCAGTCAAGTCATCTATTTCGTCGTGCCCTGGTTCTGGGTGCTGCGGCACTGGATTCGGCTGGCGCAAGAGTACGTGGCCGATGCCGCCGCCACCCGCGTGCTGCCGGCCCTCGACTATGCCCAAGTGCTGGTGGATCTGTCGGCCCGGAGCCAGCGGCTGTCGTTGGCGCAGGCGCGAGCCAACGGGGTGTTTCAAAGTCCGTCTGACCTTTCGAGGAGAGTGGCCATGTTGTTGCGTGACGAACGGGCCGAAGTGGATCGCTTCTGCCCCCGCTGGTGGTCGATCGGGACCGCCGCGCTGTTCATCGGTCTGGCAACGGTGGCGGGCGGCCTGCGGCTTCATGCCGCCGAACCCCCCGCGGCCCCGACTGCAATGCCGATCGTGCTCGGTGACGCCGAGTTGGTCTATCTGAGCGGCGATCCTGTCGTCGTCCTGGCGGACGAACCGGACGAGCCCAAGAAGGAAGAAAAAACCGAACAGCGCGTTGTGATCCGGCGCGTGGGCCCGCCGCTGGGTGACGCCCAAAAGGAGAAGCTCGAAGCCGCCCGCAAGCGCATCCAGCAAACACTGGAGAAGCTGGGCGACCGCCTGGACGGGGAGACTCGCAAGGCCCTGGAAGAGGCCGCCAAGCAACTCGAAGAACTGCAGCGGCAATTGGACGTCAAGGCGCTAACGGGGAGGGTGGAAGTTGAGGCACCCTTCGCTCTCCAGTGGATGCGCCAAGCCGGCGATCCGGAAGCGCTTCGGCGTAAGGCCGAGGCGGCCAAGGTCGAAGCCGAGGCAGCCAAGGCCCGCCTGGACGAAATGCGCCAGCGCATCGAGAAGGTGATGAAGGAACTAGGCGACGACGAGAGCAATGCCGAACTCCGCCGCAAGCTGCTGGAAGAAGCGGAGAAGAAGTACCGGGACGCCCTCGACAAAGCCAAGGAGCTATCGCAGTCCCCGCAGGCGAAGCTCTACCTTGAGCGGTTAAGGAATTCGGGGGAAGCATGGACGTTCTCGCCGACGGTCACGGCCCGAGCCACGGCCAGCCTTACCCGCCCCCGGCTGGGAATTCATGTCGAGGCCGTGCCCCCCGCCCTGGCCTCCCATCTGAAGCTGCCCGAAAAGACCGGCCTCATGGTCACCGAAGTCGTCAAGGACTCGAGCGCGGAGAAGGCGGGTTTCCGCCAGCATGACATCATCATTGCCATGGCCGGCCAGCCCGTCTCCGACGACGTCGAGGCCTTCCGCAAGGCCGTCAGCGAACTGAAGGCCGAGACCAAGGTCGACTTCCGCGTGGTCCGTGAGGGTAAGAAGGTCGACATCCAAGGCGTCGAGATCGCGGCCGCCACGGAATCGGGCCAGCCCGAATTCCAGCAGTACTTCGACCGCGTAACCTTAGCCCCCGTCCGGCAGGGCGACACCATTCGGATGATCCCCGTGCTCGAGCCGTCGAAAGAAGCGCTTTTCTTAAGGCGCGCGACGGCGCCCCTACCGACCGAGACGGTCACGGCCGACGTCGTTCTGGCCAAGGAAGACGCCGACCAACTCCAACTGAACTTCGTCCTCGCCGATGGGCCACTCCAGATCACGGTTACCGCCTCTGCGAAGGATGGTGAGTTCAAGGTCAAGACGGTCCAGGTCGTTGACGGCGACGACAAGCACATTTGGAACTCCGTCGAGAACGTGAGCGCGAAGTACCAGAAGCGCGTCAAGCAGATTGTGGAGCAGCTCTCCCGGACGGCCAAGCAAAAGCCGAAGGAGTAGTCGGCTGCCGCTGCGTTGAAACCGACTCAGGGCCGTCACCCCACAAGTTGACGGCCCTTCGTGCTGCGCGGTGCAACGCGGAAATGACCAGCGGACCGCCCGCGGCCATCTAGCTCCTGCCTTTGGCCCGGTATTGTTGCTCAGCGTTTGTGCGGAAACGCGCGATGGGCTCGCGCAGCCGCAGAGGGAAACTCACCGACTGGGGCGGGTCGGCGGCTTCCAGCCCATTCTCTTGAAGAGTAGGTCGTGGAGAATCATAGTCCCAGGAATGACACGCGGATCGCCTTCATTGAGTAGCGTGACGATCTTGTCGACCGTGTTGAGTGCCTCCAGGAACGGCAAGGCATATGACTCGATGCTATGTCGAATGATGGTGCTCCGATCGGCTTGGGGCATCGCCCGCTCTAGGTCCAATGCCTCAATAAGACTGATCCTCTCCTTCTTTGGCATGATTACCGTAAGTTGCTGACGGATGTGGCACAGATACACTGGGGGAGGATGAGCAAGCTGACCCGTCTCGTCGACGAATAGTCCGAGTTCAATGAAAAACGGGCCGCCGAAGCTAGGCCGATCGAGAGCGAGGACCAGAAAGACCTCGCCGTCACGACGGTAGTACATGTCCTTCGCGCTGCAGAAACGGTGCGGCTCAAGAACCTGGGAGATCATTT
>CALLZJ010000155.1 GCA_937858435.1 uncultured bacterium | reverse complement strand
CGCCCCCGCGCTCGGCACCTCTGCCACCGCCGCCGCAGTTGCCGCCGCCCGCAGCACGATCAGTCCCTCATTCTCCTTCCCCAGGAGCAGCTTGCTCTTGGCATCGTCCACGGTCACCCCCGGAGGCAGCGGGCTGACGAACACCTGGCCCAGGTGCCGTAGCCGGACGTCCAGCGTCACCGTTGCGTCCTTGGCCTCGGGCCGACGCTCCAGCTTCACCGGAATGGCCACCTCGCCGCCCGGCGCCAGCGTGATCCGCTCCACCTCGAGCAGCACACGGACGATGTCAGCCGCCGCGATGACTGCCACCGGCTGGAGATTCCCCTCCATCCGCCCCCGCCCCCCGCCCGGCAGGTAGATCTCCTGCAGCACGCTGGCCGGCCGTTCGATCGATTCAGGCTTTCCCTCATCGTCCGGCCGCTCCGATCGCCCCACCACCCGCGTCACCGCCGTCGTGCCTACCTCGGCATCGGCCGCGGCAGTCAGCACCACTACCCCCTGCGTCATGCTGGGAGGGATGACACACCGGCTCGCGCTGACGCCCGCCGGCAGCCCCTCCACGACCACTTCCACCGGAGCGGCAAAGCCCCGCAGCCGGTCGATCTGAACGTACCAGGGCACGCTGCCGCCGGGAGCCACGTTGGCCTTGTCCCCATCGCAGCGGAGGACGAAATCAGGACGAGCCAGGTCGATCTCGAAGGTGTAGGTGTAGCCCACGCCGCCCCGGCCATGCAGATCGCGGAGACGAACTTCGAATTCGCCATCGGCCGGGACGGTGAAGTCCAGACCGGGATCCTTGATGCCCGGCCCCAGATCGTCGGCCCGAGCCAGCACTGCTCCCCGGGCATCGCGCAACTCCAGGAAGCCATCTAATTGGGAGGCCAGGGGCGTGTGGATGCGACGAGCCTGGACTTCGAGTCGCAACCGCTGTCCCCGCTTGGCTGCGAATCGGAAACGATGCTCGAGCCCGGGTCGATCGAAGGCGCCGGTGGCATGGCTGGGAATCTGCAGCCGGACCGGTTCGTCAGCCGACTGCGGCGGCTCGGCGACCGGATGGTTCGTGATCCAAAAGGCGGCCCGCACGACCCGACCATGGGCCAGCTTGATCGGCAGCTCCCGGGTACCGGGACCGGCATCGGCAGGGATGACCACCTCGCCCGCCACCGAGTCCGGCCCAAGAGCGACCGTCACGTTCAGCGTCTGACCCGGCTGTCCGGCACAGGGCAGCACTTGCAGCACGGGCGGCTCAACCTCCACGAGCAGCGCGTAGGTCCAGCGCCCATCCCCGTCATACTTGGAGTCCCGCAGCCGCAAGAGGTAGCTCCCGTCCTGAGGGACACGGATGCTGAACTGCGGATCGACAAACAGTTCGTCATCCCCGGCGGCCACTTCTCGGCCCGCGGCATCGAACAGAGCCAGGGCCGGGTCGGCATGCTTCTGCAAGTCATGAATCTTGTGCTGTAGCCGATTGCCCACGACCGTGCAGGTTAGCGTCTGTCCCGCCTTGAGATCGAGGCGGTAGAAGTAGGACTGCTCCACGGCGGCCATGCGGCCGCAGGCCACCCCGGGAACGGTCAATGGGACCGCCTTCTCCGGGCTGTTATTCGTCGGATCATGGGCCACCACGGGATCGGCGACGACCAGCAACTGGCCCACGCTCGACCAGCCACGGTCCGTGAGCAGCCGCATCTCCCGGATGCCGGGAGCCGCCTCCGCGTGTGCCGTCACACGCAACTTGACGTTGCGGACCGGTCCAGGCGGTGTCGGTTTGCCATCGGCTGGCGGCGGCGGCGGGATCACTTCTGCAGAAAGCCCCTCCCCTTCGAACAGCACCTGGCTCGCACCCGCGAAGTTCTGTTGCCCCTCGACGACGATCTCCGCCGTCTGGCCACGCTGAATGGCGGCCGGCGTGCAATGGGTGATCATCGGATAGGAGGTTTGACCCGCCGCGGATTCCACCCACATGAGGAGGGTCAAGGCAAGGCAGAGTGGCATGGCAAAGGTGCGGAGCATGACCACCTCAAGGGCTAGGGGCTGGGCTTGGGCTCTTGGACCGGTTCGGGAGGAAGAGCGACAGGGACGCTGGGGCCCGTGGTGAGGGCGGCCGCCAGTTGCGGCACCTGGATCAGAAACTCGCGCAGCCGATCGGCGACGAGCGGTTGGCTGCCACTCCGCAGCGTCACAGCGAGCCCTTCGGAAGCGTGGAACCAACCCTCCGGTGCGAGCGCCAGCCAGGGGTCGTCCTCACCTTGCTCCCATGACAGAAGGGTGGCGGCCAGGCGGTTGGCGGTCGGATCCCAGAGTTGCACTCGGCCGTCGAAGCCGCCGACGGCCAGCCGCTTCCCATCCGGAGCGAAGGCCAGGGCAAAGACGGGGGTGCCCACTCGGAGCGCGGCACCCGGGTTGCCGTTCGCGGCCTGCCAGAGGCGCACCTGGCCATCGCCCCCACCCGAGGCGGCCGTTTGACCATCGGCCGTAAAGGTGACGGCATTCACGCCGCCCCCATGGCCGAACTGGGCTCGGACGCGGACACCTGTGCGGGCATCCCACCAGAGGACGTTGTTGTCCGCGGCACCGGCGAAAAGGCGGTCGCCGCCGGGCCGCAGCGCTGCCGTCAGCACTTCGTCACCCGCCCCGGTAAACGTCATGTCCGCTTGGCCCGTGGCCACTTCGATGCGGCGGAGCGAGCGGTCGCGGCTGCCCGTGACCATGTGCTTACCATCGGGCGTGAAGCAGACGGCACAGACGCCATCGCTGTGGGCTTCAAGCGTTAGCCGCGGCTTGCCGGCAGCCAGGTCCCACAGCTTGACCTTCTTGTCGAGCGAGGCCGAGGCCAGCAGCGAGCCATCGGGGCTGAAGGCGATCGCGGCCACGGTATCGAGGTGTCCGCCCAGGCCGGCCTTTAGCTTCCAGTCACTGGTGCGAAACAGCCGCAGATCGCCCCGAGCGGAAGGCTGGCCACCCGCGACGGCCAGCAAGCTGCCGTCCGGGCTGAACGCCAGGTCGTTGACGCTGCCGAGCACGTCTTCGATGCGGGCCTCGACGGCAGCCTGGGCCAGGTGCCAGACGACCACCTGACCGAACGCCCCGACGGCCAACCGCTGTCCGTCGGCGCTGTAAGCCAGGGCCGTGATCGGAGCCAGCCGGGGGGCCTCCAGGCGCAGTTCGACCCGGGTGTTGTCGCGCGCTCCGCCCCGCCAGCCTGGCGGTGCGGTCAGGGTCGTCGGCAGCGACATCACCTGCGTCTTGAGCACGCGCCGGGGTGCGGTCGGCGTCGGGGTGGGCGTATCGGGCTTGCCCTCGGGCATACCGGCCGCCCGCCAGGTCTTGAGCAGCGCCATTTCGTCTTCGGTCAGCGGATCGGCATCCTTGGGCATCCGCTTCTCGGGGTTGCCGTGGGTCACGCGGTCCAGGGTGGCGTCGACGTGCTGCCGCACCGCCTGCCAGGTGTCCAGCGCCAGCCCGCCAGACACATCCACGCTGCTCAGGAGACGAGCGCTATGGCAATAGGTGCAGTTCTTCCGCAGCAGCGGACGGATGTCCTGCCAGTAGGTGGGGCCGTCTTGGGCTGGGGGTGGCCAAGCGCTGGCCGCTCCGGATGGTCCGGCGGCGCCGAGTCCGGCCACGCCAACGAGCACCAGCAACAGGATCCAGCCGCGAGTGGCGACGCTAGTGAACAAAGAGAAACTCCCGAGAGTTGACCAGCGCCCAAACCAGGTCTTCAAGGCCCACGCGTGGATTCGGCGCGGCCGTCACCAGCGCGGCCGCGGCTTCTGCCTCGGCTTCAGTCGGCGGTCGGCTGAGCGTCGCCAAGTAAAGCTCGGCGATCACATCCGGCAGTGGGGTC
The DNA here is from genome assembly GCA_937858435.1 of uncultured bacterium. GTDB lineage: Bacteria > Planctomycetota > Planctomycetia > Gemmatales > HRBIN36 > CALLZJ01. Next base: position 15,295 of record CALLZJ010000155.1, on the reverse strand, counting down.
TTGGCCTTGGTGAGCCGGTCGATGCGGCCGCCAGCCCGGGCGATCTTGCCGTTGATGATGTCGCCATTGATCAGATGGAGCGCCTGGCCGATGTTCGGGGCCGCCGTCCGCTCACACTCGCAGGTGATCTGCCGGGCCGGTCGGCCAAACACGTCCAGCAAGTAGGAGCGCACACCGCTGTCGGGAAGCTGAATGGCCCGGGTCCCCAAGGGTAGTCCTGGGTACTTCTCCCGCGTCTCCGTGACGTCGTCGAGCGCGTCGGCCTGTTGTTCGGCCGCGAGCCGCGTGAACCGGTAGCGCGGGAAGCGGAGGATGTCGACGGCGGCGGCATTGGCCGGCGTGACCGCGGCACTGAGCTGATAGGCCTCCGAGAGCACGATGGCCTTCACGAGGGGCTTGAGCCGGCAGCCGCCCGCTCGGAACTCGGCGGCCAGCGCGTCGAGCACGTCCGGCACCGTGGGCGGATTGGTGGCCCGGAGATCGTCGACCGGCTCGACCAGCCCGCGGCCCATGAAGTGAGCCCAGAGCCGATTGGCGATGTTGCGCGCGGAATAGGGGTTGTCGGGGCCGGGGAGCCAGGCGGGGAGGTGCTCCCGCCCATCCTGGGCGTGCGGGAAAGGAGGCGCGTCGAGGGGCTGCGGCTTGACCACGAGACCCCGCCGCGGATGGCGGTGCTCGCCGTCGGGCCGCGCGAAGACCACCGTCTCCCGCCCGAAGAGCCCATACTCCTGGCTCCCCTTCGCACCCATCCGCGCGAAGCAGGCGGCTAGGCCGTGGTAGTCGTCCTGGCTCCACTTCTCGAACGGGTGATGATGGCACTTGGCACACTGCAAGCGCACGCCGAGGAAGACCTGCGTCGCCGACTCGGCCCAGTCGGCCGGCGTCGTGCCGATGCGATAGAAGTTGGCGGCCCCTTCGCGGAAGGTGCTGCCCTGGGCCGTCACCAGTTGTCGGACCATCTCGTCGATCGGCTCGTCCGTCCGCACCTGGGCCTGAATCCAGCGATGGAAGGTCCACATCCCCTTTTCTTGCAGGAAGGTGCGGTTGTTGCGGAGCATGTCGCCCCACTTGAGCGTCCAGAAGTCGATGAACTCAGGCCGCTCCATCAGTGCCTCAACCAGCCAGGCCCGGCGATTGGGTCGTGGGTCGCCCAGGAACTTGCGGACCTCTTCCGGCGTCGGCAGCGTGCCGATGACGTCCAGATAGACGCGCCGCATGAACTCGGCGTCGTCCGACCGCGGTGCCGGCCCCAGCCCCAGGCCGCGCCACTTGGCGACCAGGGCCTGGTCCACGGGATGCGCGGAGCGGAGGATGGACGGCAGCGCGGGGCTTTCGGGGCTCGGCGCCGGTGCGTCGGCAGCGGGGGCATACGGAGCCACCGCCGTGAAGACCGTCGCCTGGCCGAGATAGCGGATCATGACCAGCCCTTCGCCCCGCTCGGTGCAGGTCACTTCGCCTTCGTCGGTGACCTGGGTCCGCCCTTCGGTCAGCACGTCGAACTGGGTCAAGGCCGTGACATCCTCGCGGCGGTCGTCGCTCCAGATCGCCTCGACACGGAGCCGCTGCTTGTCGCCGGGCTTCATCCGCCGCTGGGGTGGCTGCACTTCCAGGCCCGTGAGCCGGGGGCCGTCGGGCCGCGGCGGCGGGGCCCCTTGTTCGAGCCAGCGTAGGAGCCGCTCATAGTGGCCGCTGCCCAGGGTGAGCTTGTGGCCGCCCACGTGTTCAAGCTGCAGCGTGGGCTTCTGGAGCAGCAGGCTCCGCTCCGGTTCGGCGAGGACGACACGCCGGCTCTTGTGCGCCTTCACGATCTGGTCATGGTCGGTGGGCGGATCGAACCCGAGCAGGCTCAGACGAAAACCACCCTTGCCGCTCGCCGCCCCATGGCATGCCCCGGCATTGCAGCCTAGCTTGTTGAAAACGGGGATGATCTGCCGTTCGAAGTCGAGGTCTGCCTCGGGGTCGCAGTTGCGCACCGTGACGGGCACGCGCTCGCTCAGGGCCCCCTTGCGAATCTTGAGGTAGGTCGTGCCGTTCCGCCGGGGCCTTACCATCCCCCCCGACACCGTCACGATGGTTGCATCTTCTGCCTCGACCGAGATCATCCGGGTGACGTCTTCCTCGTAGGTCGCTGAGTCCGACCCCGCCGACGGGTACTCCGCCACGGCAACCACTCGGCTTTCCGCCCAGTAGCCGCTGAGGTCCAGCGTGCGGGGATAGACCGACCAGCCCACCGGCGCCGGACGGGAATCGGCCGGCACGGGACCGGGCCCCAGCAGGACCATGAGGCCAAGCAGTGCCGCCGTCGCCAACGTCAGGCGCAACCGGCGGGTGACCACGAACGAAGCGAGGCCTCGGCGGCCAGGCGGGGGGAGGAATCGCATGAGTGGCAGCCTCACGGCAAGGTGGGATCCGCGGGGGGGGCGTCCTCCATCTTGGACACCGGCTCCCCCGCAGTCCACCCGGTTGCCCGCCCCCCGCCGCGGGAGTGCCTCCAGATTCTCCGGGGTCTTCAGGGCCCATCGACGGGGGTTCCAAGGCCTGCCGACGGTGTCTCCAGAGCTCGCCACGCTTCTGGGCGCTAGCGCCAGAGCATTCCAGAGGGTCGCCACGAGGGGTTTCTGCACGCTTGGACGCTAGCGCCACAGCGATTTCACAGGGCTTCACGTCCACTCCACGTTTCCCGGCGCCGATTCCAGCCTCGGCGCCGCGGTCCGCCTTCACCCTCGCCGCCTTCCCGACCGCTCCGACAAACTCGGCAGTCTATCATAATGAACATAAGTACACAACACCGGTTGTAGCGCGGTCGGCAGGACCGGGTTGCCCTTCCCTCGGACCGGGAGAGCATGCTATAATTCCGCCGTCGGTCCCTCCGGGGGCCGATCCCACCGCGGGCAGGTTCGTTGCGGACCCCTACCCACCGCCAGCCGCTGGCCACCGCAGCACCGCTCGCTTAGCCCACCGAAAGGAGCATCTCTCATGCTCACTCTGTTGCATCGCGGTTCCGCCACGCTCTGCGACGGCATCTCGCGCCGCGGCTTCCTCCGCATCGGTGCCCTGGGGCTGGGTTCAGCCGCCTTCAACCTGGCCCACCTGGAACGGGTCGCCGCCGCTCAGCCCGCCGCTCAGAATCACCGGGCCGTCATCCACGTCTTCCTCGGGGGCGGACCGCCGCACCTCGATACCTGGGACCCCAAGCCCGATGCCCCGAAGGAAATCCGCGGCGAACTTGGCGTCATCCCCACCCGCCTGCCCGGCGTACAAATCAACGAGTGCTTCCCCCGGCTGGCCCGCCTGCTCGATCGCTGCGTCATCCTCCGCAGCATCGTCGGCGCCACGGGCCACCACTCCTCCTTCCAGTGCAATACCGGTTGGGATCATCAGTCGCTTGCCAACCTGGGCGGCCGGCCCAGCCTCGGCGCCGCCATCGCCCGACTGCACGGCCCCGTCGATCCCAGCGTCCCCCCGTTTGTCGGTCTGGCAGCGCGAACGCATCATCAGCCCTGGTCCGATCCTGGCACCCCCGGCTTCCTGGGCAAGTCGTTCGCGCCGTTTCAGCCCGATGGCCCGGGTCTGGCCAACATGAAGTTGAAAGACCTCACGCTGGATCAACTCGCGGACCGGCAGCGCCTCCGAGCCAGTTTCGACGGCCTCAAGCGCGACCTGGATCGCTCCGGAGCCCTGGCTGCCGTCGACGACATGACCGCCCGGGCCTTCGACGTGCTCACGTCCAGCAAGCTGCTCGACGCCCTGGACCTCTCAAAGGAAGACCCACGCATCCGGGAGCGGTACGGCGACGGCAAACCCTACAAGTTCCAGTATGACGGCGCCCCCACCGCCAACGAGCATCTGCTCATGGCCCGCCGGCTCGTCGAGGCCGGGGTGCGCTGCGTCACCCTCTCCTACGGCCGTTGGGATTCCCACGGGGACAACTTCAACCTGGTTCGCGACCATGGCGGCAAGCTCGATCAGGCCCTCTCCGCCCTCATCGAGGACCTGGAACAGCGGGGCCTCCTGCGCGACGTGGCCGTCGTCGTCTGGGGCGAGTTCGGCCGCACGCCACGGGTCAACAAGGATGCCGGCCGCGACCATTGGCCTCAGGTCAACTGCGGGCTGATCGCCGGCGGCCGTTTCCAGCTTGGCCAGGTCATCGGGGCGACGAACCGGCTCGGCGAGCATGCCAAGGAAAGGCCCGTCACCTTCCAGGAAGTGGTCGCCTCGCTCTACCAGCATCTGGGCGTGGACCCGACGCAAACCACCATCACCGACGCCACCGGCCGACCCCAGTACCTCGTGGACGCCAAGCCCCTCCCCGAGTTGGGCTAGGGGTGGCGAGCGGATGCGCTGGTCGGATGATTCGGAGGGAAGTAGAGGAACCTCAGGATTGCGCCTCTGGCGGTCTTCCTTATGGCTTCCTCGTCTTATTCTCCTTGGCTGCGACGTCGCTCCTCTGAATCTCGAGCCTGTTGGGGAACTCTAGGTTGATTCTGCCTGCCTTACCGAAAAGCGCCGAGAGAAATGTCTCTGCAGGGTGCATGTCGAGTTCCTTTGAATCTTCCGAAGTAAACAGCCTGTGGGCCAATTTGTCCATCAAGTCGTCGGGGATATCAGACTTTGTGATGTTCTTCCACTCCATCGCCAGTTCGACGAGCCAGTTGGCACGGTCAATGTCCAGATCCAGCCGCTTGAGCTTGAACTCTTCATCGGCGTGCTTCTGGAACCACTGATTGTTCCAGCGGATGAAGAACGTCGCCACGCCGATGAAGGCGATGGCGAAACCGATCTGGCTCCCCACGGCGACCCAGTTGATCTGGGCCGGGTCACTCACCACGTTCTTGGAGAAGCAGAAGGCGAAGACTCCGGCGAACAGAACCAGCAACGCGACGGTGAACCAGAACGTGAACCGGCGCCGGTTCTTCGTGCCCTCCGTTAACTCGAAAGACTTGTTTCGGGCGTCCAATTTGGCTTTGAGTTCCTTGTAGATGTCACGCCGAGCCTGCCGGTTTTCCCGCTCGTCGATCTCGGAACGATACTTCTTGAGTTCTGCCTCCTTCGCCTCGAACTGCTTCAACCGATCCTGATGCTGCTCTTCCAGCCTCGACTGCCGGCTGGCGTACTCGGCTTCAACTTGGCGTTGGAATTCCTGCTGTTTCCGCTGCTGGTCGAGCGTGAACTCGGTCATGTTCTTAAAGAAGCTCTCCTGCATCCGCTCCAACTTTTGCAGGTCTTGTTCCCTCGACTGGTAAAGTTGCTTCGAGCCTTCGTCGAGGAAGTCCATGAAGGGCTTCGTATCCGCCGCCTCAAAGTGCTTTCGAGCGAGGGCGATGAGCTTGGCGATCTCGAGCACACTTGGGTTCGACTGACCTCCTTGACTTGAGGGAGTCACCGTCACGGTATCGAGGTTGCCGATCAGTTTCCGGTTTGAGTGGTCCCAAGCACGTTCAATTCGGAGATGCAGAGAGTTATTCAGACGCAGCGTAATCGAACGAGTCGAGACCGTACCGAGGTTGAGAATCTCATCCAGGTTGGCGTCCCTCACATGGTTGACGAATTCGGCCTTCTGATCTGCGAAAATGAATTCGTACGAACCCATTCCAACCTGATAGCCACCCTCTTTCGTTAGCTTGTCGAGCTTCTCGACGATCACCGTGTCAGTGTACCGGGGAATCTGGAAGCTCGCCGGCTGAAGCTTGTTGACGTTCTGGAGCGACATCTTCGCATACCTCCCTTGACGAAGCCTAAGTTCCAAACCCACAAGGAGCAACCGGGTGCGCTGGTCGGGACTCGGGCCAGTGTCACGCTTGGACTTGCCGTCGACGCCAGACGAGCAGCATCAGCCCGGCCACGCCAACCAGGAGTAGGCCCGCGATGGCCCAATAGTTCCAGGGCGTGGGTTCGGTGGCCGACGGCGTTGGCGTCTGACCTGGAACACTGGCTGCGACGCGCGCAGGCTGCCTGGGTGCTGGAACCGCTCCCTGCCCGGCAGGCGAGCCGACGCCAATGGTCAGATCGGGAACCCAGGTCCCATCGTCCGCCACGCGGTACGCTTTCTTCTCAATGCCGTCTAGGACCAGGGTGCCAGGCGGGAACGTCACTTCGAAGGCCTTGTCCTCGAGGGGCAGGTTCACCTGCACGTTGGACAGTTCAACCGAACCACCCGACGTCGGCGGCCGGCCGTCCTCCCACAAGCGATCCACATCGCGGCGAGTGGGAAAAAACTGTCCCGGTGCCACTTCCACGAAGCGGGAGAATCTCACATGGCTTCCGACGATGCCAAGGCGTGGCTTGGACCCCTTAGAAATGGCTTCCACGATCAGGCCATGCCGCTCCAGGTCGGCGACCAGGGTCGCGCTGCCGATCTTCGTCTGTAGCTCCAACGTGATCAACTGGCCATCGCGCTTCGCACCCACGAGCTGCGCTGGCCCGCTTCCCGCCTTCACATTGTCCCAGAGGAACATGTGCTCGCCGGTCGGACTGCGATGTTCGATCATCATGTCGGCCCAAGGGGCACAGCTCCGGCCTTGGTTGCCGTTTGGCATGATGGCGCCTTCCTGCTGCCCGCCACTTTGACCCAGCATCACAACCCGATCGGCCAGACGGAGGACGATCTATGGCTCTCCATTCTTCACACCTACCACACGCGCCTCGATGCCACGGCGCTGGTAGCTGGCGGTTCCATTGAATGCGGGTAGGCCTGCAGGCTTGTTCTCGAATTTCTCAAAGATCCAATGGCAGCTAAACGTTTGAATCTGACTCAAATAAGCCCGCTGCGCGTTGATCACCATCTCCAGCAGTTCCTGCGGAGACTGTGAAACCAGACAGAGCGTAGCCGCCAGGACGAACGAGAGGTGCATTTTCACGCTCCTGCTCGCTTGCTGAGTAGGGAGCCATTGTAACTCAATCCCGCATGGAGTGCACGCTGGTCAGCCCGGCGCGTTCCTAGTCCACATGGGTCCGGCGGCGAAGCGGGGGCGTACGCAGCGGTCGGTTCACCACTGCAGGGCCGGTCTAGGCTCTGGGCCAAGGTTGGCCCGCACCGTTCGCCGACCGTTCAAGCCGCACCGCACCATTCTTCGTAGAACGCACCAAGTAGCCGACATGGTCTTCCCCCAAGTCCCTTCCCCGGAGCGTGGACCGTGGCGACCGAAACCGCCCCGCCCTTGAGCCGAGGCCTCGGCCTCGTCTTTCTCAGTACCTTCATTCTTCATGCCGGCTGTCAGCAGGAAACGGGACCCCGTGAAGAAGTCGTCCGCCCGGTGAAGACGCAGATCGTCTTCGCCGGGGAAGACATCCGCACCCGGACCTTTCCCGGCCGGGTTGAGGCATCCCGCAAGGTGGAACTGGCCTTCCAGGTGCCGGGCGTGCTCGCCAAGCTGCCGGTGAAAGAAGGGCAGAAGCTGAGTATGGGCGACCTGATCGCCCAGTTGCGGCAAGAAGAGTTCGAGGCCCGGCTGCAAGCGCTGCAGGCGCAGCTCGACCAGGCTCGCGCCACCCTGCGGGCCTTGCAGGCGGGCGACCGGCCCGAACAGCGGCTGCGGCTCGAAGCCGCGGTCCGCGCCGCAGCGGCCAAGATGCAGAATGCCCTAACGGAACGGGACCGCTACGCCCAGTTGCTGCGCAGTCGGGCCGTGGCGCGGGCCGACTTTGACCTGCGCGAGACGCAATATCGCGTGGCCAAGGAAGAACACGCGGCCGCCGTGCAGATGCTCGAAAAGGGCATGGTGGCACGGGAAGAGGACTTGGACGCCCAGGAGGCCCAGGTTCGTGGCCTGGAAGCCCGCGTGGTGGAAGCCCACATTGCCCTGCGGGATTCCACGCTGCTCGCCCCCTACGACGGCATCGTGGCCCAGCGCTTCGTCGAGGAAGGGCAGAGCATCCAGGCCAAGTCGCTCATCGTCCGCTTTCAGGACGTGGACGAAATCGAGATTGCCGTGGATGTGCCGGAGACCGTCATGTTGGCGGACATTCGTTCCGCCGACATCGTCAGCCTGCGGGCGGAGTTTAGCGGCGCGCCCGGCCTCGAGTTCCCGGTGCAGATTCGCGAAATCGCACAGAATGCCGACCCGACGACGCAGACCTTCCGCGTGACGGCGGCCATGAAGGCCCCGGAAAACCTGACCTTGCGGCCGGGGATGACCGCAACCGTTACCGCTGCCTTCCGCCGGGCCGCCATTCTCGGCAGCAACATCCACGTCCCCGCCAACGCCGTGGTCAGAGATGCCCAGGGCCAGGCCATCGTCTGGCTGCTGGGGCCTGAGAACAAGCTGGAACGGCAAGCGGTGAAGCTGGGCGAAGCCAGAGGCGGACGGCTGGAGATTCTGGACGGGCTGCAGCCCGGGGCCCGCGTCGTGGTGGCCGGCGCGGCCATGCTCCGCGACGGCATGAAGGTCCGCGACCTGGGCGACGAGCTTGGAGGCAGCCAGTGACTAACCTCGGTGTGTGGTCCGTCCGCAACAAGCGCGTCGTTTTCCTGCTGATGCTGTTCGTGCTCATCGGCGGCTTGGTGGCGTACCGCGACATCGGCCGGCTGGAGGACCCGGAGTTCACGATCAAGGAAGCCCTCATCATCACGCTCTATCCGGGGGCCAGCGCGGAGGAAGTGGCGAAGGAAGTCACGAACCCCATTGAGGCCGCCTGCCAGCAGTTGGGGCAACTCAAGTACGTCGAGTCGGAATCGAGCCGGGGCCGGTCCGTCGTCTCCGCCGTCATCAAGGATCGGTACGACCGCCATTCTATCCCGCAGGTGTGGGACGAACTCCGTCGCAAGATCGCGGACGTGCAGGCCCAGTTGCCGCCGGCGGTGCGGGGCCGTTCCATCGTGGTGGACGACTTCGGCGACGTGTACGGCATTTTCCTCGCCATCTCCGGCGATGGCTTTACCTACCCCGAACTGCGGCGGTACGCGGAGTTCCTGCGCCGGGAACTGTTGCAGGCCCCCAATGTCAAGAAGGTGGAACTCTTCGCCGAGCAGCAGGAAGTGGTCTTCCTCGAAATCTCCCGGCAGCGGTCGGCCCAGCTTGGGATCAACGAGGAGCAGATCTACCGGCTGCTGGCGGAGAAGAACATCGCCGCCGATGGGGGCCGCATCCGCGTGGGCGACGAGTTCCCCGCCCTGGACCCCAAGGGAGCGTTCAGTTCCGCCGAGGAAATGCTGGACCTGGTGATCGGGTCCGATCGCACGGGTCGGCAACTGTTTCTGCGCGACGTGGCCACCGTGGTGCGCGACTACCAGGACCCGCCGCGGCGAATCCTCAAGTACGACGGTCGGCACGCGATTGGGCTGGGCATCTCGACCGTGCAGGGCGGCAACGTGGTGACGATGGGCCAGGGCGTCCGCCAGCGGCTCGAGGCGCTGAAGCCCTACCAGCCCGTGGGCATCGAGATCGGCGAGATCAACTTCCAGCCCGAGGCCGTCACCGCCGCCACCAACGAGTTCGTCTTTAATCTGATCAAGGCCGTCTCCATCGTCGTCGTCGTGCTCTTCATCACCATGGGTTACAAGACGGCGATCATCATTGGCGCGGTGCTGTTCATGACCATCCTGGCCACCTTCATGGTGATGTTCGCGCACGGCGACATTTTGATGGAACGCATCTCGCTGGGGGCCTTGGTGATTGCCCTGTGCATGCTGACGGACAACGCGATCATCGTGACGGAAACGCTGAAGGTGCGGATCGAGGCCGGCCAGGACAAGCTGCAAGTGGTGCGCGACGCGGTGGTGGAGAACCAGTGGTCGCTCTTTGGGGCCACGGCCATCGCGGTCATCGCCTTCGCCGCCATTGGCCTCTCGGACGATAGCACGGGAGAGTACTGCAACTCGCTCTTCTGGGTCATCCTCATCGCCCTGAGCCTCAGTTGGGTCTCGTCGATCACCCTCACGCCGCTGCTCGGCTACCTGTTCTTCTCGCCGAAGCTCACCACGGGGGGCGCGCCACCGCCGGATGCCTACGATGCCTGGCCCTTCCGCTGGTATCGGGCGATTCTCGCCGGGGCGCTACGGGTGCGGTGGTTAGTGGTCCTCGTGATGATCGGGGCCATGGTGGCGGCGGTGGTTGGTTTCGGCAAGGTGGACCAGAGTTTCTTCCCACCCGCCACCCGACCGCAATTCATGGTGGATGTCTTCTTGCCTTCGGGCAGCCACATCCGCACCACTGAGGCTTTTGCCGACGAAGTGCAGGAGTACCTGCAGAAGCAGGCGGGCGTGACGCAAGTGACGGCCTTCATCGGCGGGGGCGGGCTGCGTTTCCTGCTCGTCTACTCGCCGGAGTCCGAGCAGCGGGCGTTCGTCCAGTTCCTGGTGGACGTGGATGATGAGCGGAAGATCGCCGGCATCCTGGCCGACGTGCAACGGCACCTGGATGAGCAGTACCCGGATGCAAATGCCGTGGCGAAGAAGTTCCTGCTGGGGCCGGGGGCGGGCGGGCGGATTCAAGCCCGCTTTCGTGGCCCAGACCCAGGCGTGCTCCGGCAACTGGCCGACCAGGCCAAGCAAGTGTTCGACCGCGACGGTGGGTCCAAGGGTGTCCGGAGCGACTGGCGGCAGCCCGAACTGGCGCTTCGCCCTGAACTCTTCGACCTGCAAGCCCGCCGCAACGGCCTGACCCGGGCCGACGTGGCCCAGAACCTGGAGACCAGCTTCCAAGGCCGGGCCGTCGGATTCTACCACGAGCCGGGCGGCGCGGGCACGGGCGTCTACCCGCAGGAGTCGCGCCTTTTGCCGATCATCGCGCGCCCGCCGGAGAACGAGCGGGGCGACGTTCAAGCCATCCACAGCCTGCAAATCTGGAGCCCCGCGGCGGGGCGGATGATCCCCCTCAGCCAGGGGGGGGGCGGCATGGGCATGAACTTTGAAGGCCCGGTGGGGCTGCGCCGCGACCGCCTCCCGACGCTGACCGGGCATGCTGACCCACGCACCGGCCTACCCAGCCAACTGTTCACGCGGGTCCGCTCGGCCATCGAACAGATCCCCCTGCCGCCGGGCTACACCCTGGAATGGGGCGGTGAGTACGAAGACTCCAGCCAGGCCCGCGCGGCCCTGGCTAAGCCCATCCCCGCGGCCCTGGCCCTGATGGTGCTGATCGTCGTCTGCTTGTTCAACTCCTTCCGCACCACGATCGTCATCTGGCTCATCATGCCGTTCGCGCTGATTGGCATCACCGTCGGTCTCCTGCTCACGGGCCAATCCTTCGGCTTCATGGCCCTGCTCGGCGTGCTGGCGCTCGGGGGCGAGCAGATCAAGAACGCCATCGTCGTGCTGGATAAAGTCAGCGCGGAGATGGCCAAGGGCAAGGACCCGTATCAGGCCCTGCTCATGGGCAGCACGGCGAAGTTGCGGCCAGTGATGATGGTGGCGCTGACCACGATCCTGGGCAGCATCCCGCTGCTGTTGGACCCGTTCTTCGGCTCGATGGCCGTCTGCATCATGTTCGGCCTGGGCTTCGCCTGCTTCCTGACGATGATCTTCACGCCGGTGGTCTTTGCGATCTTCTACAACATTCATCCGCCGAAATCGTAGTCATCAGTGATTGAACGAGCCACCTCCCGCAAGGAGCGCGCCCAGACCAACCCGGCGCGCTCCTAGTCCACGTACAGAAACTCATTCGCCATGAAGAGCGTCTGGGCGAGGTGGGTCCAGGCGGCGGCGTCGGGTGGGCCGGCCCCGGCCGTGAGGAAGCCCTGGGCCAAGAGCAGCTCACCCGGGCGAGGGTCGCGGCCGAGCACGAGCCGGTAAAGCTGCTCGATCCGGCGGGTGGGGTCGCTCTGGTCATCGAGCCGTTGGACCAGCTTCTCGGCCTGCTCCAGGACGAGGGGGCTGTTCATGAGGAACAAGGCCTGCTGGGGCACGGTGGTGGAGAAGCGGCGGGGAGCGTGGGTATCGGGGCTGGCGAAGTCGAAGGTGCGGAGCACGCCGGGCAAGTTCTGGCGGTCGATAAAGCCATAGACGGTCCGGCGGGTGCTGAAGGGCGGGCGGAAGAGATCGACGGACGGCCCGCCCCGCTTGTCGTCCATGGAGCCGGCGACGAAGAGGATGCCGTCGCGGAGGGCCTCGAAGTCGACCCGGCGGCGGTTCTGCCGCCCGAGCCAGCGGTTGTCCGGATCGGCGGCCATGGCTGCCGGGTCGCCATCGCTGGTCCGCTGGTAAGCGGCACTGAGCATGATCCGTCGCACCAGCCGCTTGGTGGACCAGCCGTCCTGGACGAAGCCGATGGCCAGGAGGTCGAGCAGTTCATCCTGGGCGGGAGGCTCGCTCCGCAGGCCGAAATCGCTGAGCGTGGCCACGAGCGGCTGGCCGAACAAGTGGCCCCACGCGCGGTTGACGAAGACCCGGGCCGTGAGCGGATTCTCGGGGCGCGTGATCGCCTGGGCAAGTTCGAGCCGGCCACTCCCCTGGGCGAACGGCGTCGGCGTCTCCTTCTCAAGGAAGGCGAGGAATTGCCGGGGCACGCGCGGCCCGCGCTGATGGGGATTGCCACGTAGGAAGACGACCGGCTCGACGGGCTTTTCGCGCTCGTTGAGCACCATGCCGCGCGGCGGCGCGCCGGGATGGCGGGCATGCACCTGCCGAATGCGGTTGTCGAAGGGCTTGACCTGCTCGGAGAACTTCCGCGGCTCCTTCTCCTTCATCTCCGCGTGGTCCGCCTCGAACTTGGCACGTTCCGCCTTGCGTTGTTCAAGCTCCTGGACGAAGGCCTCATACTCCGGCCCGCTCGGGTTGCGGACCAGGAGCGGCATCTGTTCGATGTCGGGCTCCCGGGTGCTGGCAAAGACGCCATAGAGGCCGTAGTACTCACCGATGGAGATCGGGTCGTACTTATGGTCGTGGCAGCGGGCACAGGTGACGGTGAGGCCCAGCGTGGTGCGGGTGACGACGTCGATGCGGTCGTCGATGATGTCATGGATGTTGTTGATGAAGCGTCGGCCCACGGTCAGGAAGCCCAGGGCCGCGAGGGGACCGGGATCGTCGTCCGGCTCACGCGGCAGCAGATCGGCGGCGAGCTGCTCCTGGATGAAGCGGTCATAGGGCAGGTCGTCGTTGAAGGCACGGATGACGTAGTCGCGGTAGGTCCAGGCGAAGGGGTAGACGCGATCGACACCGACACCGATGTAGCCCCGTTCGTCGGCATAGCGGGCCAGATCGAGCCAGTGGCGGCCCCAGCGCTCACCGAACCGGGGTGAAGCGAGCAGCCGGTCGACCAGGTCGGTGAAAGCCTCGGCGTCAGGTCGGCGGTCGCCCAGGAAGGCTTCGACCTCTTCCCAGGTGGGCGGCAGGCCGTGCAGGTCGAAGGTGGCCCGGCGGATGAGCGTGCGGCGGTCGGCCGTGGGGGCGGCTTTGAGCCCCTGTGCCTGGAGCCTGCGGGCGATCAGGGCCTCGAGCGACGAAGAGGCGGTGGCGTCCAGGCCGGGGGTCGGTCGGGGAGGTTGAAACGACCAGTGCTGACGCCAGGCCTCCGGAGCGGGGGCGGCAGCCGCGGCGGGCCATTTCGCTCCCTGGTCGATCCAGCGGCGAAAGTCGGCGAGCACCTCGTCGGGCAGCTTGCCCTCGGGCGGCATCTGCACGTCGCCTTCGTGGCGCAGGGCCTGGTAGAGCCGGCTCGCCTCGGCCTGACCAGGGACGATGACGGGACCCGCGTCGCTTCCCTTGGCCAACCCGGCGGCAGTGTCAAGCCGCAAGCTGGCCTGCTGCTTTCGTTCTCCATGGCACTTCAGGCAATGCTCGACCAGGACGGGCCGAATCCGCTTCTCGAAGAACTCGACCGCTTCGGGGCTGTCGGCCCGGAGCGATCCCGGGTGGGCGGCCGTGGCGACCAGCAGCAACAGGCAGGTGCGGAGCAAGGGCATGGCGGGTAACTCCGGAGCAGGCGGGACGCACTTGCCAGCAGGCAGGTTGGAATCGAGCCGGGGAAGGATTCCCTCGGAGGGGCCGGTAGGCTCGGAGGCCGGTCGGCAAGGACGCTCGCGGAGATTATAGCACGCCGGGGCCTGCATTCGAAAGAGGGTCGCCGGTCGCCTCTGCCTGCTCCGGACGCGGATGAGAGGCCGCGAAGCTGGGTGGGCTGGGCTGACCCGCACTTGCCACATTGTCCTCTGGCGTGGAATCGTTAACCTAAAGGTAGGGTTGTGCCGACGAGTAAAGTATGCTCCGCTGCGTGCTGTCCTATTTTTGCTTAAGTTCCTTGCTGGTAGCCCAAGCAGCCGGCGCCGTGGCCCATTGCTCCTGCCCTCAGCTTGCCTGCCAAGGCGAAACGCGGCCGCACTTTCACCTCAATCCCGTCGCCTGTTGCCATCACGAAGATGGGGACGGCGAGGGCGCGGCCGATCCGGAATCGGAGCACCCCAGCGACGCCATCTATGTCGACCAGGCCGATGCCGTGCAGTTGCAGCGGTTCGCCGCGCCGACAACGCCGAGCCCCTCTTGGAATCTGCTAGGTATGTCGCCAGGGAAAACCTGCGACATGCTGACGGGCCCAGAACCGGTCAGACCCTGGACTCATGGCCCGCCGTTCGCTAGGTCGTGTCCGCTCTACCTGCAGCAGCTCGCCTTACTCCTGTAGCCATCACACCGCAAACCTGCCGACGCCCACCAAGTGGCACGGAGCACGGCCAACGTCCGTGGTTTCGCGGCTGCCACACAAGCGTCCAAGCGGCTGGCGTGCCATGGCACGGTTAAGAGTGAGGCTCATGAAGAAGTTCAGGATCATCTGCTGGATCGGCATGCTTAGCGGGCTCAGCGCTGGCTGTGCCGCCACGCCCGCTCCGCCGCCGGGACCGATGGCGGACGCTTTGGTCTTCACGCCCAATGCCGGGCCGGTCATTCAAGCTGCGGCATCCGTTTCCAAGGACGGAATGGCCGAAGTGATGTCACTACCGGACCTGGTGCGACTGGCCTTGGAGCGTCACCCCCGTCTGGCCGAGGCCAGTTGGGCCATTGAGGCGGCACGCGGGCAGGCCCTGCAGGCGGGTCTTTACCCCAATCCGGTCCTCAGCATCAATGGCAATGAAATCAGTGATCGCACGGGGCCGGCAGGCATCTGGTCGGTCTTCGCTGGACAGGAGATCGTGACCGGGAACAAGCTTCGGCTCAGTCAGGCCGTGGCCTGGCGCGACGTTGACCAAGCGACGCTGCGAGTCGCGGTCGAGCGCTTCCAAGTTCTCACGGAAGTTCGGCAGGCCTACTTCGAAGCTCTGACCTTGCAGCGGCGGGGGGGGGGCCCGCGCGCACAGGCGGCCCTGGGCGAGGCAGCAGACGGGGAACGACGCCAGATTGTGGGAGAGGGGGAGGGAGCCGGGGGGGGGGGGG
>CALLZJ010000154.1 GCA_937858435.1 uncultured bacterium | reverse complement strand
GGGGGGAGGGGGGGGGGGGCCCGGGCGGGGGGCGCCCCGGGGGGGCGAGCCGCCCCGGGGGCCGCCGGGGGCGCAGGGGGGGCCCCACCCGCCACAGATAGAACGCCGCCCCCACGGCCAGGACCACGAGCCAGGACCAGGAGGGCAGTTGCGATAGATTCATGACAAGCTCCTTGGGTTGTCCATTCGAGTGGGTTGATTGTCAGCTCCGCGGAGCGACCCGCAGGCAGCCAGCCACCACAAGCAGCAGGCAGGCCAGAAGACTCGCCAACAGCAAGGGGCCATTCTCCACAGACACACCAGGCGGCCCGGTGGGATCGCGCTCGGGGTCGTAATCGGGCCGCCGCACGCGCAGGGCCCGCAGCCGCGCCGCCAGGTGCTCGGCTGAATCGAGACGAAACAGCACCTGGCCGTCCGGCTCCTGGGCGTAGATCGTGGGCCGGCCGTCCGTGCGGAAGCCGACTCCGGCCACCGCCCAGTCCGAAGGTTCGTAGTCCTTGATGATGAAGTCCGCGGCCCACTCGGCGAGCGGCCCCCGCAGCGCCGCCAGCACCGCCTCCCGATCCTTGGCCGAGCCGATGATCGTCAGCCGCGGCCGGCCTTGATGGTGGGGTAGAGTCGGCCGACCTTCGACCAGGGCGCGCGCCTGTTCCCGAGCCACTGGCTGACCGTTGAGCGTCACCTGCGTGCCGACCGCGCCAGGCAGCGCGAGTTGATCGGTGATGATGCCGAAGTTGCGCTGCGGATACTTCGGCGTGCTGGACTTGCTTGGCGGCACCTCGCCCCAGGGGTGCAGGTCCAACGTCACGCTGATCCCAGCCCGCACGGGCAGCTTGAATTGGGCCAGCACGTCGGGGCCACGAGTGATGACCACGTCGTAGGTGAAGGGCTGTCCCGGCGGCAAGGCGGGGCTCCGCAGCCGCAGCGGGCTGGTCCCCAGAACAAAGAGCTTCCCCTGGAGCGTGAAGGTCTGCCCAGGCTGCCCGAGCACCGCGACCTCGGCCGGCTGGTCAACCGCGTGCTGACCGGCGGTCAACAGCGCGAGCGAAACGATCAGGGTGGATGCGAAAGTGTGGACGAACATGGCTCGACTCCCAGGTGCCAGGCGAACGGTGGGACGGACGGAAGAGGGGCGGAAAGGGACGGCGCGATCAGCGATTCCAGGGGATGGGCGGCGGGCCGGCTCCGAGCAGGATCACCGCCCAGCCGGTGCCGAGCCGGGTGTAGGCACGGGGGAACTCGGCTTCGGTCATCCACTCGATGGTGCCGGGGAAGTTGTTGTCGAGAATGGCCCACAGGCGTTGGGTTCCAGCCCGTGCGGCGACCAGGTTCACCATGTGGGCGATGGGCTGACCCTGGTAACGGCCCGTGGGTGACTGGCCATAGGTGACGCAGGGCAGATGGCCGCCCGCGACGGCTTCGGCCAGCAGTTCCAGCTCGTGCCCCTGGACTTGCAAGTAGAGCGGCTCGGGCTGGCCGCGCTCGGCACAGAGTCGGCGGATGAAGGTGGTGACCTTCTCCGGGTAGCCGCCCCCGGGATGCTGGCGCATGTAGTCGCGAAAGTCGACCAGATGGCGTTCGTGGGCCCAGTCGGCCGCCATGCCGATGGCGGTGAAGACGCAAAGTCCGGCACCGTCCCGGCCGGCAGCGTTGCGTTGATGGCGATCGGCGGGCAGGTCGGCATCGACCTCGGTGCCGTCGGGATGGCGAGGACCGCCGACCAGAGTGATCTCGGCCACGAGAAGGGCCAGGGCGAGGAGGCTCGTTCCGAGCAGGCTAGCGCTTGGCATGGCAAGTGCCCCCTAGGGAAGGCAAGTGATTCGAAGGCAACCTGGGATCAGAGGTCGGCGCGCTCGGTCTTCGCGGAGCTGGGCTGATCGTCCCCGCCAGCCGAGAGGCCAAGCTGCTGGAGGATGAGCATGAGGACGGCAGTGACGAGAGAAGCGGCGGCCGAAAGGGCGAGATTGAGGGCGTGGAAGAGGTCGGCCTTGAAGTTCTCAATGGCAGCGAGGGCGCGTTCACAGGCCGCGGCGGCCCGGTCGAGCGGCTCCCGGAGCGGCCGCAGGTCGATCTTGAGGTCCAGGGGCGGGGCAGTCACGGGCGGTTCGGCGGCAGCACCACCGAGACAGGCGGTCAGGACGAGCAGGTTCATGAGCGGTCCTCCGGCAGGGGAAAGGGAATGCAGCCGAAAGGGTACAAAAGTTCATCACACGATCGGAAGGTCGGTTGTGCGGCAGTCGAGCGTTGGCTCCCCGGTCCCAAGGGGGCGGTTGTGCGCCGGCCTGCTGGCACTCGGAAGTGATTGGGGAGCATCGGCGGCGGGTCAGGCCGATTTCTTGACAAGGTTGGCAGGGGTGGCAAAGAGGGCAAAGGTGGCGAAGCGGATAGAACCGGCCCTTTCGTCAGAATTGGGCGAGCGCGGCGAGGCGGGCGGCCGATACTTGCTCAGGACGAAGGCGCGCCTAAGCGCGCCGGGTCGCGCCGAGCGCGAGGGGTGCAAGCGCGGCCACGGGCTGGGGCCCGAGTCGAGCAGGAGGGGGAGACGATGGCGCATCAGGGACGTGGTACGTGGCCGCGCAAGTCGCGCTGGCTTGGGGCACTGATCCTGACCGGCGGCATGGGCACCTGGGCCTGGGCCAGCGAGCCGGCCACGCCGGCGCCGGCAGCGCCGCCGACGCCGGCCTCGCTGCGCATCGTCGATCCGAACGTGCAGCGCGTGCAGGTCGAGCCGCAGCAGCCGCCCGAACTGGCCGCGCCCACGCAGCGGACCGTGGCGGGCGGTGCGGGCACCGGGCTGGGCGACATTTCCGGGTTCGGCCCGGCCAGCGCCACCCCCACGCCCACCGAACGCCAGGCCGCCAACGTCGGCCCCAGCGCCTCGACCACCAGCGGCGCCGAGTCCGTCGTCCGGGCCAGCAGCGACGTCGGCGACCTCCTGAATAAATCCGACCGCTCCGTCGGCGTCGAAGTCCAGCGCCGCAACCAACTCGTCACCGATCCGCGCATCCGCGGTTTCCACATTGGGCAGATCTTCTCCCAGGCCGACGGGGCCTTCTACTTCCCCGCCCGCCAGGACCTTGACACCATCGTGAGCAAGATCGACTCCGGCCTGATCCGCGACGTCGTCGTCCTCCGTGGTCCCTACAGCGTCCGGTACGGCCCGGGCTTCGCCTTCATCGACATCGAAACGACCGACACGCCACGTTACGACTGCTTCGAGGCCCACGGCGTGACGACCTTCGGCTACCGCTCCAACGGCCAGCAGCTCCGCGGCCGCCAGACGGTGTTCGGCGGCGGCCAGGACTACGGCTTCCGCATGACCTACCTCTTCAACAACGGCAACAACTACCTCGACGGCAACGGCAATGAAGTCCCCTCCAGCTTCAAGAGCCAGTTCGTCGACTATGCCGTTGGCTTCGACCTGACGCCCAACAGCAAGATCGAATTCAACGGCCTGTACGTGAACCAGAACGACGTCTTGCTCCCGGGCATGTTCCTCGACATCGACCGCCTCATCACCCAGGCTTACTCCGTCCGCTTTACCGCGGTCGACCAGGAGTACTACGATCAAAAGGTCGTCGACATCTGGTACAACTACACCTGGCTCCGCGGCAACGCCCAGCGGCCGAGCAAACGGCAGCAGATTCCCGAGCTGGATAACCCGTTCCTGAATCTGATCTCCTTCACCGATTCAGGCACGATGTCGGCCGGTATCCGGGACATGGTCTCTTGGGGCAAGGCCTCGGACGCGCAGTTCACCCTCGGGTGGGACCTGCGCTTCCTGTCGCATGAACTGAACGAGTACGATCGCTTCGGCCGCGTGCCGCAGCCCACGGACGTGGACCAGTTCGGCTTCCCGCTCTTCTTCACGCCGGAAGAGTACAACGCGGCCCTCAACTCCTACCTGACGAACTTCAACAACTTCCCGGTGCCACGCTCCCAGCAGGTCAACCCCGGTCTGTTTGCCGACGGCCGATTGCCGATCAACGACGCCTTGGTGGTCAAGGGCGGGGCCCGCATCGACTTCGTCAATGCCGACATCACGGCGGCCACGGTCGGTCGCTCCGATCTGTCCATCAGCAGTGAGTCCTTCCTCAACACGAATCAGTACGACCGCGAGTTCCTGCTCTGGTCCGGTTACGTGAGTGCCGAGTACCAGTTGTTCCAGGGCACCACGGCGACCATCGCCTTCGGCGCTGCCCAGCGGCCGCCGACCCTCACCGAAATGTACGCGGTCCAGCCCTTCATGGCGGTGGTGCAGAACGGTCTCAACTTCGTGACTGGCGACCCGGCCCTGCGGCCAGAGAAGCTCATCCAGCTCGACGTTGGGCTGCGGGCCGAGTATGACGGCTTCCGCTTCGGCGTGAACGGCTTCTACAACTGGGTCCGCGACTACATCACCTTCGATGCCGAGAGCACGCTGGTGGGCTTTGCAATCACCGATCCGCTGGCACCGCTGGGGCTGCGGTTCGTGAACACCGACCGGGCCACGTTGGTGGGCTTCGAAGCCTACACCGAGTTCGACGTGCTCGAATGGCTCACTCCATTCGCGGCGGCCAGTTACACCCAGGGCACCGACCTGACCCGCGGCGACCGGACCGCCAATGCCGTGGGGCAGCTCATCGGGGCGGGGGACACGGAGCCGCTGCCGGGCATCGCGCCGTTCGAGAGCCGGGTGGGCGTGCGAATTCACGACACGGGCCCAAACCCGGCCTGGGGTGTGGAAGGCTCAGCCCGCCTGGTGGCCAAGCAGACCCGAGTGGCCGCCTCGCTCAATGAGCGGGAGACGCCCGGCTTCACGACCTACGATCTCCGCGTCTTCTGGCTGCCGCAGCCCTACCTGACGCTGTCGGCGGGCGTGGAGAACCTGACGGATGTCTTCTACCGCGAGCACCTGGACCTGCGGACGGGCGGCGGTTTCTTCCAGCCAGGCCGCAACTTCTACCTGACGGCCGAACTGCGGTACTAGGATCCACCCGGCCGCCGCGGCTCGGCGTCGAGCCCGGAACGGCCTAGCGCAACCACGGCGGGGATGGGGCATGGGGGGTCAACCGGCCCCGCCCGCCAACGAGAGGCCACGAAGCTTGCGCCCACCTGGACCCAG
>CALLZJ010000153.1 GCA_937858435.1 uncultured bacterium | reverse complement strand
GAGAGGGGGCCCAGGGCCGATTGGCTCACGGCACCCGCAATGTGATGGGCAACAGCAAACTGCACGAAGGCTGTCACCTCCGCCTGCGACCGGCGCCGCAAGTCGTCCGCGCGCCCCTGGGCCTGGGCCAGTAGGCGTTCCCGAGCCATGTTCTCTCGGGCCACGCGATTGTCGCGTTCAATCTCGGCCGCCGTCTCGGTCTGGCTCCGCCGGGCCAGAGCACGGGTGACCTGGTAGTAGGCTTCGAGCACTTCGCGCGGCGGGTGGAAGTCCTGGAACGCGACCGAGTGCAAGTCGAGCCCCAGGCGAGCGTAGGCCGGCTCGGCCAGACGCTCCCGCAACCGGCCAAGAATCAGCCGTTCGAAGTCGCCCCGGCCCTCCGAGAGCACGGCGATGAAGTTGTGCCCGGCGAGTGCCTCCCGGACGACGCTTTCACCCAAGCCGCGCAGCAGCGGCTCCGGATCGGCCGTTGCGAACAGGGCGGCCCGGGCATCGGCCAGGCGATACCAGAGCGTGAGTTGCACCTCGAGCAGGTTGCCGTCGCCGGTGATCATCAAGGCTTCTTCCCGCTCCCGAGCGGCGACGCCGGGATGGAGCGTCGCCCAGGTGGAGCCCGAATCCGGCCCGCCGATCAAGCGAAACCCCAGCCCCACGGGGCGTAGGCGATCCATGTCAACCACATGCACCCGCTCCAGCGGCCAGGGCCAACGCCAATGCAGCCCGGGAGGCAGGTCGGCGGGCAGGGTCTGTCCCATCCGCTGGACGACCCCCACCGACCCTTCGGGGATCTGGGTGAGGCCGAAGGCGGCCCAGAGGAGCAGCATCAACACCAAGGCTACCGCCGTGGTCGTCTTGGCGCGCTCCCCGAGGCGATGGGAAAGTTCGTGGGGGTCCAGCCGCTCGATCCAGGCATCGAGCCCCGCGGACAGGCCGGCCAGCCCTCGCCACCAGCCCGCCTCCTTGCTCTTTTCAAACCACAACAGCCGCATGGCGTTGATGAGAACGCCCAGCGAGCCAATCTGGTGATAGACCGCGGCCCAGAGCGGCGCTTGCCGCCGGGCCTCTTCGGACCAGAGCGGCAGAATCCAAGCCGTGAGCACCACGCCAACGACGTTGACGCCCACAGCGAAAATCAGGAGGTTCTGACGCAGAATGACGTCCATCTGCCGGGCCAGCCGCACGAGCAACGGCAGCGGCCGGAGCGGGTCGCCCATGAACACGATGTCGCCGGCCTCGGCAGCAATGTCGGCCCCCGTTCCGCCCAGGGCCAGTCCCACGTCGGCCTGGGCCAGAGCGGGTGCGTCATTGACCCCGTCGCCGATCATGGCCACGCGCCGACCCGCCGCCTGCCAGCCCTTGAGATAGTCCACCTTTTGCGGCGGGGTTAGCTCGGCCTGCACCTCGGCCACTCCGAGTCGTTCCGCGACGGCCCGGGCCGCTGCCCATCGATCTCCCGTGAGCAGAGCCTGGCGGTCGAGTCCATCCTGCCGCAATTCCTGGAGCACGCTCGCCGCCTCGGGCCGGACCACGTCCCAAACGCCGATCAGTCCAACGAGCCGACCCTCAACGGCCACCAGCAGGGCGGTCTGGCCCAGGGCATCGATTCGTGCCAGCACCTCGTCGGCGGCGGTATTCCACTCCACCTGCTGGCTGGCCAGAAGCCGTTGGTTGCCGACCAACACGCCTTGGCCTGCCACCAACGCCGCCACACCGCCGCCCGGATGGGCATGGAAATCCACGGCATCGGACAGGGGTAACTGCCGGTCTCGGGCTGCCGTCACGACCACTTGTCCGAGCGGGTGTTCGCTCCCTATCTCGGCGGCAGCCGCCCAGCGCAAGATGTCCGCCGGGCCCAGCGCGTCGTCGCCGTCGGTGCCGCGCGGCCAGGCTTGAACCTCCTGTGTCGGGTCCGCCCACTGTGCGGAAGCGCCTCCGAGGGCGACCACGGAGCCGAGATGAGGCCGACCTTCCGTCAGCGTGCCGGTCTTGTCAAAAGCGATGGCGTCGACCTGGGCCAGTGCCTCCATGGCTCGACCGTGCTTGAGCAGCACACCTGTTCGGGCCAGCCGGGCCACCGCTGCCATCAGCGTCGCCGGCGTCGCCAGAATCAGCGCACATGGGCAGGCCACCACCAGGACCGCGAGGGCGGGGTAGACCGCCTGCAGGGCGGCACTCTCCGTCCCTGCGCGGCTGAAGCCGATCCAGTGAGCGACATAGGTCGCCAGGGCCATGAGCGCGACAGCCGGCAGGAACCAGCGCGCCAGGCGATCCACGAGCCGGGCATGGGCCGACTTCTTCTGGAGCGCCTGGGAGGTCAGCTCAATGACCCGCCCCATGACCGTCTGGCTGGCCACGCGCTGCACCTCGACCACGAGCCGGCCGAACTGGTTCAGCGTGCCGGCCCAAATCGAATCGCCGACCTCCTTGTCCACGGGCAGGCTTTCGCCGGTGAGGTAACTCTGGTCGACGGCGGACCGTCCCTCCACGACGGCCCCGTCGACGGGCACACGCTTGCCGGGCAGGACGACGATCCGCTCGCCGGGCTGGACTTCGTCCACGGGAATCTTCTGCTCCTGCCCCTCGCGGATGACCAGACACATGCGAGGACAAGTCTCGACGAGCTTGCGCACCGCCGCCTGCGTACGGCCGAAGGTGTAGGCTTCCAGGCATTCGCCGACCAGCCCGATAAGGATGATTTCGGCGGCGACCAGGGGTTGATTGATCAGCAGGGCGGCCACGATCGCTACCGCCAGTGCCAGGTCGGCACCGAAGCGGCCCGCCAATAGGCTCTCGGCCGAGGTGTAGAGGGCTCGGGCGCCACCGATCAGAGCGGCGATGAGGGCCCAGGAGAAGACCCGATCACCCCAGGAGAGACCCAGCGCTGGCAGCGGGGGCGTCCAGCCGGTGAGGAGCGGCAGCCAAGATGCGACATAGGGCCACACTTCCAAGAGCACGAGACCTGCGACCAGGGCCGTGAGCAGGTGGAGCCCCAGTCGGCTTTCCGCCTGAAAGGGCCGATCGAGAAACTGGATCTCGCGGTGCATGCGCGGTCAAATCTCGACGTTGCGGCGCGCCGGGGCCTTGCCGGGTTGGACCTTGGCGATGGGAGGCATGAGTCGACTGCCCAGAAAGCCGCCCAGAAGGCAGAGGAAGGCGACCAGCATCAAATGGGGGCTGAGTTCATCGGTACGCAATGGGACATCGCGCAGGAGGTAGTTGTGAACGACGACGAAGCCGCAGGACAAGAGGGCGAGCCAAATGCCGTGGGCAGGGCCGGCCTTACTGCTGCTGCCAGCGATCATGCCTCCCAACATGACCGACACGCCGCCGATGAGGTCACGGAGCACGTTGACCCGCACCTCCGGGGCATGGTCCAGCGCTCCACCCAGCCGAAACTGGTTCACGACGGCATCGAAAATCTGCCGGGCAAAGGTGTAGCCGACGGCGGCCACGATCGTTCCGATCAGGATGCGGCCCCAGTTCAGCCGGAAGCTCAGGAAATTGAAGCTGAGGGCGAATTCCTTGTAGGGAGCCATACGCCGGGCGGCCGCCGCCGCTTGCCGACGATCCACGGGCTGGTCGACTTTCACGGC
Source organism: uncultured bacterium (assembly GCA_937858435.1). GTDB lineage: Bacteria > Planctomycetota > Planctomycetia > Gemmatales > HRBIN36 > CALLZJ01. Next base: position 262 of record CALLZJ010000153.1, on the reverse strand, counting down.
GGTGAGCGGCTTCCAGATGAAAGCGCCGAGCCAGGCACCAAACACCGCGGCCCCCATTTCGAGCATGATGACGCCGAGGAGCATCATGTCCGGGACCATGGTGTGCTTACCCAGCGTCAGGATCAGGCTCAGCATTGCGCTGATGAAGCCCAGGGCCGAGCCATAGAAGAGCCAGAGCGGCTGGCCGCTTCCTGCCACGAGCGCCCCGAAGAAGATGGTGGCCACGTGCAGCGAGTGCCAGGCGATGAAGCCCGACCAGCCA
>CALLZJ010000152.1 GCA_937858435.1 uncultured bacterium | reverse complement strand
GAACGGCTCCACGCGCCGCAGTTCCTCCGTGACGGCCGGAGCGGCGGTCAGCATGAGCGAGACGGCCGCCTTTTCCTCCACCTGGAATTCGTTGCGGAGGTTGCGGATGCCGCGCACCAGGCCCTGCATCCGCCCGATGGCCGTGTCGGTAGCGGGATCGAGGAAGGCCTCGGGCAGGTCCGGCCAGGGAGCGATCATGACGCTGGCCGCCGCGGGTTCGATCCGTTCCACGCCCCGCCGGGGGGCCACGCTGCCCAGCGCCTGCCAGATCGACTCGGTCACGAAGGGCATGAGCGGATGGAGCAGCCGCACGATGCCGTCGAGCACGGCAACGAGCACGGAGCGGACCGCGGCATCGCCGCCCGCTTCGGACGCGGTGCCGCGCAGCCGCGTCTTGGCCATCTCCAGGTACCAGTCGCAGAACTCCGACCAGGCGAAGTCGTAGATGAGCCGGGCCGCCTCGGCGATGCGGAAAGCCTCCAGGGCCGTGGTCATCTGCTGAGCCGTCTGGGCCAGGCGGCTTAGAATCCAGCGATCCTCGACCGGCAGCTTTGCGGGGTCGAGGGGCCGGGGCTCCTGGTCGGCGAGCTGCGGCAGCACGAAGCGGGTGGCGTTCCAGAGCTTGTTGGCGAAATTCCGCCCCAGTTCGAATCGCTCCGAGGACTGCTTGGCCGTCGGCAGTTCAGGATCGGGGGTCGGCCACGGGCCGCCCGGCCGGAACGCCTTCTTGCAGCTCGGGCAGGTCACCTTCTTGGTCCGCATGTACATGTGCTCGGCCTTCACCGGCACCAGGTTTTGGCAGTGCGGGCAGACGTTGGCGACGGGCAGCCGAGCATCTTGCGTCTCGGTGGCCATCTGGCAGAGGCCATAGCGCAGCGCGTCCACGCCATAGATGCCGATGATGTCGAGCGGATCGACCCCGTTCCCCTTGGACTTCGACATGGTCTCGCCGAAGCCGTCGAGGATCTTTGGATGGATGTAGACGTCGTGGAACGGCACCTGACCCAGATTGAACTGGCTGAAGATGACCATTCGGGCCACCCAGAGGGTGATGATGTCCCGGCTCGTCACCAGCACGTTCGTGGGGTAGTAGTAGGCCATCTCTGGCGTCTTTTCGGGCCAGCCGAGTGTCGAGTGCGGCCAGAGTGCCGAACTGAACCAGGTATCGAGCACGTCCTCTTCTTGCGAAAAGCCCTGCCTTTCAAGTTCGGCTTCGATTTCCGGGAAGCCTGGGGCCACGCACGCGTGCAGGACCACCGTCCCGGCCTCCAGGTCTATCTGAGCCTTAGCGTGGAGGCAATTGGACTTGTCGATCTCATATTGCTGAAGTCGGACTGTGACCACGTTGTCCACGCTCATCGGAAGCGAGTCGGCCAGAAAACGCTGGAAACGCACGTTTGCGGCTTCCAGTTCTTCCGAAGCGCCGCCTTTATTGGAGCGATCCTGGATCTCCGAGTCCAGTTCCTTTAGTTGAGCCAGAATTTCCGCTGGAATGGGAATGACCGCTTTGCTCCACACTGGAATCTGATGCCCCCACCAGAGCTGGCGGCTGATGCACCAGTCGCGCTTCTCACCGAGCCAGTCGAGGTAGGACTTGGCGTAGCGTTCGGGGTGGAAGCGGACCTGGCCGTCGGTCACGGCATCCATGGCCCGCTGCGCCAGGCCGGGCGTGCCGTCGGCGGCGTCGCCCATCCGCACGAACCACTGGTCCGAGAGCAACGGTTCGATGGGGGTCTTGCTGCGGTCGCTGTACTTGAGGGGGATGATGCGGTCCTCTCGACCCAAGAACAGGCCGAGCGCCTCCATCGCTGCCGTCACTTCCTCCCGGGCCTTGAGCCGGTCGAGCCCGGCGAAGCGGCCCGCCTGCTCGTTGAGCGTGCCGTCCGGATTCAGGATGTTGATCATGCCGATGTGGGGCTGCCGCTGCCAGCAGGCATAATCGTTCGGATCATGGGCGGGCGTGACCTTGACGCAGCCGGTGCCGAGGGTGGGGTCGGCAAGCTGGCCGTCGGCGATGATGGGGATCGCCCGGCGCACGAGGGGCTGGAGCGCCCATTGGCCCACGAGGTGGCGGTAGCGTTCGTCGTTGGGGTGGACGCAGAGGGCCACGTCGCCGAGCATGGTCTCGGGCCGGGTGGTCGAGAAGCTGAGCATGGCGCCGGTGGGCGCGGCGTCTGGATCGTTGCCGGCCAGCACGGGGTACTGGAAGGTCCAGAAGCCGCCCTTCACGTCTTCGGAGTAGGTCTCATCGTCGGCCACGGAGGTCTGAAGCTGGGCATCCCAGTTGACCAGCCGCTTGCCGCGGTAGATCAGCCCGGCCCGGAAGAGGTTGAAGAAGGTCAGGCGCACGGCGCGGCTGCATTGGTCGTCGAAGGTGAAGCGGGTGCGCCGCCAATCGCAACTGAAGCCCATCTGCTTAAGCTGGTCGAGGATGCGCGCTTCGTACTGTTCCTTCCATTCCCAGATGCGGCGGACGAGTTCCTCCCGGCCCAGGTCGTGGCGGGTCTTCTTCTCGGTCTCCAGGATGCGGCGTTCCACCACGGCCTGGGTGGCGATGCCGGCGTGATCCGTGCCGGGCAGGTACAGGGCGTTACGGCCTTGCATCCGCCGCCAGCGGATGAGCGTGTCCTGGAGCGTGTCGTTGATGCCGTGGCCCAGGTGCAAGGCGCCGGTGACGTTGGGCGGCGGGATGACGATCGTGAAGGGACGGCGGGCGGGGTCGGGGTCGCTGTGGTAGTAGCCGCGTTCGTGCCAGAACTGCAGCCACCGCTGCTGGGCCTCTTGCGGGTCGAACTGCTTGGGTAGATCCATCTCTCTGGGTCTCGTGAAGGGGGAGCCGCGGCGTCCGACGCCCGGCCTCAAACGTCCGGCGTCAGCGTCTCGCAAAGATCGTAGGCAACGGTGAGCGGGGGCAGCTTGCGCTCGGCAGACACGGTGAGGAGTTCATCCACCCGGCTGCCGATCTGCAGGGCCCGCTCGGTCACCCAGTCGCGGGGCTTGAGTTGATGCTCGGCCACCACGGAGATGAGCCCGCCGCCGTTCGCCACCCAGTCCGGCACGTAGAGGATGCCCCGGGCGTGCAACTGGTTCGCCACCTCGTCGCGTTGCAGTTGGTTATTGGCTGCCCCCACGATGGCCTTGACGCCGGGCAGGGCGAAGTCTTCGCCCACGTCGCCCCCCTTGGCACAGGGGCAGAAGACGTCGGCCCGCTCCGGCACGGCGTTCACCCCGATGATCGCCACGCCCGGCTTACCCATGAACGGGGCCAGGCTCGGCTCATAGGCGTCCTGCAAGATCAACTCCGCCCCATCCTCCAGGAGCAGATGGGCGACGCGCGAACCGACGTGCCCCACCCCCTTGAGGTAGACCTTGAGCCCGGCCAGCGATCCGTCAGTCCGGCCAAAGGCGTGCTTGGCGGCCGCCTTCAGCGACTGCCAGACCCCTCGGGCCGTGTAGGGACTGGGGTCGCCGCTGCCCCCGGCACTGGCCGGCCGGCCCAGGATGCGATCCGGGGCTGCCCGATACATGATCGCCACCTTCTCCGGGCTGGTGCCCAGGTCCTCGGTGGTGAGCAGTTCCTTCCAGGCGTCGCGCACCCAGTTGCCAAAGACGGTGTAGGCCTTGACCTCATCCGCCCCCGGCATGAGTTCGATGCAGCACTTGCCGCCCGCGTAGGGCAGGCGATGGAACAGCGACTTGTACTTCATCCCCTGGGCCAGGAGCATGCAGTCTTCGAGCATGGCGGCATCGCTGTCCCAGCGGGACTGGCGGGGGGCGCCCCCGCCGGAGGGATACGGGCCGGGGGGGGCCCCCCCCCCCCACCGGGTCATGGCCCCGGCGGGGAAGGGGGAGAA
>CALLZJ010000151.1 GCA_937858435.1 uncultured bacterium | reverse complement strand
AGCCACGCTGACCACGCCGATCAAGAACAGCAAACCAGCAGCTCCGCAGCGGCGCATGATCCTTCCTCCCAGGCACCGGACCTTTCCCGGCTTATAGCACAGTCCGGCCCGGGCGTGAAGGCCAGGCCTGCTGTCGGCCCCAGTCTCGCTCGACCCAGATTGCCCGGACTACGCGGAGCCCGACGCCGGGCCAGAGCAGAGCCACCTTGACCGATGCCGTCCATCCGCCTATAGTCCCGCCGCCATGACCACGTGCGGATTGATACTTGCCTGGCTGCTGGGATTCGGGCTGTTGCCGCAGTCCGAAGCGGCACCGCCGCAGCAGGTCCTCATCTTGATGGATGAACGGACCGTGCTGGGCCGCTTTGAGCGCCAAGCGGACGGCAGCGCTCGCCGGCTAGATGGAGCGGGGACAACCGTGTTTCCCAAGGCTCAGGTCGCCCGCATCTGTAGTTCGGCCGAAGAGGCCTATCTCACGCTCCGCTCCCGGGCCAACCTGCGCGATGCCCATGAACGTTGCCGCCTGGCCGAGTGGTGTCTGCGGCATGGGCTGGCGAACTTTGCCCGGGTCGAAGCCGAAGCCGCGGTCGAACTGATGCCTCAACTTGCCGACGCCAAGCTGCTCCTGAGCCGGGCCATGCAGGCCGAAAAGCAGGCACGCACGCCAGCCTCTTCCACACCGTCCGACGCCGTCCGCCAGGCCTCTGCCACCGGCTCGGACCAGACCGACGCCGCCGTGCAGCCCGCCTCGGCCAGCTTGACCGAAATCGACCAGCGCGGCCTGAGTGTCACCGCGTCGGGCCCTTCCTTCCTGGGCTGGGAACAACTCCTCCAGCCCACGGAACTCCAGGATTTCACCCGGACCATTCAGCCCGTGCTCATCAACGGCTGCGGCACGGGAGCATGCCATGGGAACGAAGCCCACCGCCAAGCGGGCTTCTACCTGCTCCGCGGCTTCGACGGCAACGTGCCCGCTCCTTACACTCGCGCCAACCTGGCCCAGACGCTCAAGCTGGTCAACAAGAATGATCCCCGGAACAGTCCGCTGCTGCTCCGCGCGGTGCAGCCTCATGGCGGCAGTTCCCGGATGCCCTTCGGCCAGGCCGATGCACCTGCCGTCACCGTGCTCCAGCGTTGGGTGCAACGCATCGCACCGGAACGGATGGCGGAACGGCCCGACGAGCCCTTCACACCGCCGCCGCGCGAGCCCAAGGCCCCGGTCGCCTTCGCCACCGGCACGGGTGCCGGGTCGGGCACAACCGCCATCGCCGCCCCACTGCCAGGAGGGCCGAAGGGCCAGTCCGAGTCTGGCGCACCGCCTGGCGATGGCCCATCCGCTCCGTCCCCGTCACCGACCTCGACTCCAGATTCCGGGCCGAGCACCGGCGGCGGGCGCGCGATGCCGCCACTCATGAGTCTCCGTGGGCAGCCCGTCAGCAAGGTCCGACCGGCTGGCAGTCTGGCCCGGTCGCTGCCCGCAGAGACTGAGCTGCGAGCCGAGCCCGTGGCTGAATCCGATGATCCTTTTGACCCCATGGTCTTCAATCGCGCCCAGCATCCGAACCGTCAACCGTGACGTGGGGCCGCCCCGCCCGCACGCCGCAACCCGAGCGAACCGCCCATGGCCCTGCTGGAAGTCCGCAATCTGGTGAAGTACTACGGCCGCCGCAAGGTGGTCAATGGCGTGAGCTTCGACGTCAACCCCGGCGAGGTGGTCGGCCTGCTGGGCCCCAACGGCGCTGGCAAGACGACCAGCTTCCGCATGACCACGGGCATGATCAGCCCCTATTCGGGCCAGGTCACCTTTGCGGGCCAGGATGTGACCCATTGGCCCATGTACAAGCGGGCCCAACTGGGCATGGGCTACCTGTCCCAGGAATCGAGCGTCTTCCGCAAGCTCACGGTTGAACAGAACATCCTCGCGGTGCTCGAAGTCATTCCCCGGTTGCGATCGCTGGGACGCCGGCCCAACCGGAGTGAACGCTGGCGGCTGACCGAGCAAGTGCTGGAGAAGTTCGGTCTGCTCCGCCTCCGCAAGAACGTGGCGGGTCTGCTCTCGGGTGGCGAGAAGCGCCGGCTGGAAATCGCCCGCTGCCTCGTCTGCGAGCCGCTCCTCATCATGCTCGACGAACCCTTCACCGGCATCGACCCGATCACCATCTCCGACATCCAGGGCATTGTCCGCGACTTGCGGGCACATGGCATCGGCCTCTTGCTCACCGACCACAATGTCCGCGAAGCCCTGAAGATCACCGACCGAAGCTACGTTATCACCGAAGGCACCGTCGAGGCTCATGGGACGCCGGCCGAGATCGTCCGCCATCCGATCGTCATCGCCAAGTACCTGGGTGCTAGCTTCGTGGAAGATGCGCGGGACATGATCGCTGGCCCGCCGCTTCCGACGCCGTCAGTAGCTCCGGCAGCGGTCGCCCACGCGGCTCCCGCTCCTCGGACCATTCCGGGCGTGTTGCCCCAAGGCGGGCCGCGCGGCACCCAGCAGGCCTTGTTGGAGGAACGCATCGCGCTGAGCATCGACGGGCTGAAATCCGCTGAACGAACGGCGGCGGAGCATGAGTTGCTTCAGTTCGGCTCGGCGGCCGTTGGACCCTTGCTGGAAGCCATGGGCCGGCGCGACCTGGAGGTGCGCCGCCTTGCCTTCGACGTCCTGGCCCGCATTCTCGGAGGGGGCGAGTTCGACCCCTATGCCCCCGAGGCCCAGCGCCGCCAGCAGATCGAAGTCCTGCGCCAGCGGGCCCAGCCACGCGCCGCCGGCTAACCGCCGCGACCGGCACTCCACCCATTTCAGGGGACGCTCGCAACATGGGACGGGCAGCCAGGCACACCGGCGAGCCGAGGCGGGGACCGAGCCTCGGCGCCCTGGCGGCCCTGGTGCTGTTGACCTTGGTCCTGGCGACGCCGACCGCCGCCTACGCCGACCCCATCCCCGAATGGCTGCCCAAGTACGATCTCGAAATCCAACTCGAACCTGCCGCCCGGTCCATCCGGGTCCGCCAACTCGTGACCTGGACTAACCGTCATGCCCGGCCCACGGACGAACTCGTCTTCTCCGCCTATGCCCGTTACAAGATCCCCGACGAAGACGTCGTTCTGCTCGCCAAGACGCTGGAGCTGCTCCGCTCGGCTCCCAGCGACGGCATCGACTTCAAGGGCCACCGCCTGCAACTCCAGCGCGTGACCCTCTGCGACGGCTGCACGGAACTGCCCCACCACTGGCGGTCGGACATGCACACTTGCCTGGTGGTCAAGCTGCCGCGGATCGTCGCGCAAGGCGAGAGCATCACCGTCGCCATCGACTTCACCGTCGATCTGCCCGACAAGGAAGGACGATGGGGACAACGGGACGGACTGACCTACCTGGCCAACTGGTACCCGGTCCTGGCCTACTATGACGATGACGGCTGGCAGCCCACGCCCTTTATCGCCTGGCATCAGCCCTTCTTCAATGAGGCCGGCGTCTACACTGCCCGGCTCATCTGCCCCGAGCCGCTCAAGGTCGCCTGCACCGGCACGATCGTACGGCAAGTGGACCTCGGCGACGGCCGTAAGCGGGTCGAGATCGTCGCCGCCGCCGCCCGCGATTTCACGCTCGTTTGCTGCAGTTGCTTCCAGGAATGGACGGCCAAGGTCGACCACGTGACGGTCCACGTGCTCGCCGACCCCCAGTACGCCTGGATGGCCGAGAAAGCCCTCCAGTTCGCTTGCGAGGTCATTCCGCTCTACAACCAATGGTTCGGCCCCTACCCGTTCGAAGACTTCTACATCGCCCAGTCGCGCTTCGCCTGGAACGGCAATCAGAATGCCGGCATCGTCATGATCGACGAGCGTGTCTTCTCCATGCCTAACCTCATGGTCAAGTACATGGACCATCTGATCAGCCATGAAACGCTGCATCAATGGTGGTGGAACGTCGTCGGCGTGAACGGTTACTCCGAGACGTTCATGGACGAAGCGGTGGCCTGCTTCTACACGGCCCGGCGGCTGCAGCGCAAGTACGGCCACAACGCGCCGCTCCTGGAGTACCCCCTGCCGGCCGGTGTCGCACGGCTCTTGCCCAACGTCCACCACGAGGACTACCGCTTCTACGGGCTCTATGGAACGCTGGCCCGACGCGAAGAGACCCGCACGGTTCAGCCCCTGGACCAGTTCGGCAATCTCGTGGTCATGTTCAGCATGACCTACGATCGCGGGGCCAAGGTCCTGGGCATGATCGAAGATCGGATCGGCGAGGCCGCCTTTTACGACTTCATGAAGATCGTCTACAGCAAATACCAGTTCCGCATCCTCCGCGTCGCCGACTTCCAGCGCGAATTGGAGGCCTACACCGGCTTCTCCTGGCAGGACTTCTTCGACCGCTGGCTCTACGGGGTCGGGGGGAGCGACTGGGAGGTGGCGTCGGTGGAACTCCGCGATGCCGCCACCGATGAGCCTCTGGCCGACGTGACGGGCGCGCTGACGCCGCCGGAATGGCCGCCACCCATTGCTCCGAGCCGACTTCATCGTGTGACGGTCCGGCTTGAACAGCGTGCCGAGTTCACCGAACCCACCTGGCTTGGTGTCAAGTTCGAAGGCAGCGAAGGGTACGATCTCCGAGTCCCCATCCGCCTTGCCGCCGAGCCGGAGATCGTGACCGCCGACGGGTGCGGCGTGGATGGCCGAGTCATGCGGGCCGCCCGGATCGAGACGAGCCCCGATGGCCGTGCGGTCACCGTCATGCTCCTCTTGCCCCGGCGGCCAACGCAGATCACCGTCGATCCCGACCAGATCCTGCTGGACAAGCAGCCGGCCAACAACCACTGGCGACCCGAGGTGAGCTGGCGGCTCCGCGCCGTTATGACCAATCTCGACGAGACCGACCTGACGACCGCCTACGACCGCTGGAACATCGTCACTGGCCCCTGGCTGGGTCTGAATCAGCCCCAGTTCGGCCAGCGTCCCTATGCTGGCTTCCGCGCCGCCGCCTACCGGCTACAGACCTTCACCGGCGGGACCTACGGCGCCTGGGATGCCGAGGACATGGACCTGCGGGCCGGAGCCGACGCCATCGTCCGCCGCTGGCCCTGGCCGCAGACCGAAGTCGGCATGCAATTCGACCACAGCCTGACGAGCGACTGGGCGAGCCTGAAGCGGGACAGGGGCCGGCTCTTCGGCCGTTACATCATCAATGAGACTCCGAGTCTCTATCTCGATCCGATCGAGTTCGCCGAGGTCTACGCGCGGGCCGAGCAGGCATTTGACGAGGATAGCCGCTTCATCCCGCAGGGGGTGACGAACTATGACAGTTTTGCCGCCGTGGGCCTGCGCTACTTCCGCAACTATCTCACGCCTTACTGGAACCCCGAAGGCGGGTATCGCCTCGATACCAACTACGAGCTGGGACTACCGATTCTCGGCGCGTACGACTCGGTCTATAACCGAGTCCAGGCCGAGGTCTCCTTTGTCAAGACGTTTCCGGAGTGGACGGGACCGCTCACAGCCACGCGGTTGGCCCTGCGGGTCTACGGCGGCGCGGGCTTCCCCCAGAGCGGCTACCATTTCCAACTCGGCGGCCCCACGCGTTTCCGCGGCTTCAACCGCAACGACCGCGAAGGCGATGCCCTCTGGGTCCTCTCCGCCGAGTGGCGTTTTCCGCTGTGGCAGAGTGCCGACATCGACTTCGCCGACCGCATCGTCCGCATCAAACACATCTGGGGCGCCACCTTCTGGGACGGGGGCGAGATCTACCTGCGTGGCCAACCCGCGGGCTGGATGTACAACGCGGCCGGGCTCGGGCTCCGG
>CALLZJ010000150.1 GCA_937858435.1 uncultured bacterium | reverse complement strand
CGTCAGCCCCGCTCGGGATGTTCACGATGAACTGCGTCCAGTCGTTTGGATAGTCGACCAGGTTGTAGTTGGGGTTGATGTCGAGGACGAGGTTGGTGAAGTCGCCCACGCCAAACTCACCCACCCCGACGTCGGTGCTGGCCCCGGCATTGCTGTAGCGGACCTGGAGACGATCCGGGAATCCCGGTGCGTCGATCGTGCGAGTGAAGAAGGTAATCGTGCCACCGCCCGAAAGGTCGAGGACCGGGGTCAACATCCAGTTGCTGATGGTGTCCAGCCCCGGGCCATTGCCGGCGTTGTTGAAGTTAGCCGCGAGGTAGGAGCTTGTGGCACCGGAATGGGCCACGAAAACGCCCGGGTTCCCCTGGAACCAACCCGTTGAGCCAACAGGATTGCTGTTGTTCTGCGAGAACCAGCCGTTGCCGGCCAGCGTGGTGATGTCGTCGAAACCTTCGGTAATCGACGACGCCTGGGCCAGCGTCGTTGCCGGCAGAAACACAAGGCTCAGGCCCGTCAAGGCCCAAGAATGCCAGGATCGCATCATCCGACTCCTTCGCTCTTGCTGTAGTTTCCCCACCGATGGGCTAGTCTAGAGGGAAGCCGGCCGATTCGCAAGCGGGTTCTCCCAAGTTTTCATCTTTTGCCGGATCTACCGGGTCACAGCCTGGTCCGGTCTGACGCTGAAAGCGGGCCATTGAAGGGGGCCCGGTCGGCTTTTACAATCCCCCTTGCATCCCTGCTCATACCTCCCGAGGCCTGCCATGTCCATCGCCACCACGCCCGACGGCAAGAAACTGGTCACCCTCATCCCCGGCGATGGCGTCGGGCCCGAATGCGTCGAGGCCACCCAGCGCATCATCGAAGCCACCGGCGTCAAGATCGCCTGGGAAGTCCGCCATGCCGGCGAGAGCGTCTTCAAGCAAGGGATCGCGTCCGGCGTGCCTCAGGAGACCATCGAGTCGATTCGCAAGACCCGCTGCGTCCTCAAGGGGCCGCTCGGCACCCCGGTCGGCTACGGGGAAAAGTCGGCCAACGTCACCCTCCGCAAGCTCTTCGAGACCTACGGCAACCTCCGGCCCGTGCGCGAACTGCCCGGCGTCACCACTCCCTACTCCGGCCGGGGCATCGACCTGGTCGTCGTCCGGGAGAACGTCGAGGACCTCTATGCCGGCATCGAGCACATGCAGACGCCCGGCGTGGCCCAGTGCCTGAAGCTCATCAGCAAGAAGGGCTGCGAGAAGATCGCCCGCCTGGCCTTCGAGTTTGCCCGCAGCGAAGGCCGCAAGACAGTCGCCTGCGCCACCAAGTCCAACATCATGAAGATGACCGAGGGCATGCTCAAGCGCACTTTCGAGGAAGTGGCCAAGGAATACCCCGACATTCAGAGCTGGCACATCATCGTCGACAACTGTGCCCACCAGCTCGTCAAGAAGCCCGAACAGTTCGACGTTATCGTCACGACCAACATGAACGGCGACATCCTGAGCGACCTGACCAGCGCCCTGGTCGGCGGGCTCGGCTTCGCCCCCAGTGCCAACCTGGGCAACGGCATCGCCATCTTCGAGGCGGTCCATGGCTCGGCCCCCAAGTATGCCGGCAAGAACGTGATCAACCCCACGGCCGTGCTCGGCTCGGGCATCATGATGCTCCGTTACCTGGGTGAGTTCGAGGCCGCCAACGCCATCGAAAACGCCCTGCTCGTCACCTTCGAGGAGGGCAAGGTGCGGACCGGCGACGTGGTCGGCTACGACAGCGGCAAGAATGCCAGCACGACCCAGTACACCGACGAGATCATTAAGAACCTGGGCAAGAAGAGCGCGACCTGGAGGGTGCGGGAGTACAAGCCCATCAAGATGCCGGAAATCCCCGCCGCTCCGGACTACGTCAAGGCCAAGAGCCGGCGCGTAGCCGGCGTCGACTGCTTCATGGAGTCCAACCTCTTCCCCGAGGAGCTGGGCAAGACCGTGGAGAAGGCCCTGACCGGTTCGTCCTTCAGCCTCAAGATGTGCTCCAGCCGCGGGACCAAGGTCTACCCGCCGACCGGCACCGTGATCGACGTCAACGACCAGTACCGCTGCCGAGTCATGGGCAAGGACGCAGCCGCCAGCGTCACCGACGAGCAGATCTACGACCTGCTCCAGCGCCTGACCGGTGCTGGGCTCAAGTGGGCCCACCTGGAGAAGCTGCAGGAGTTCGACGGCCAGCCCGGCTGGACCAAGGCCCAGGGCGAAGACTAGAAAAAACGTCTGGCGGGACCGGCACGACGCCGGTCCCACCCTGACCGCTCCTTGCTGCTAGCCAGACGTCAGTCGGCCAGTTCCGAGAAGTTCTTGATCTCAGTCACCTTGATCTGCGGGCTGTCCCGGAAGGACTCGACCCGACCCGTGACCCGAATCCGTTTGCCCCGGTAGTGCATGGCCGGGTTGTCGATCTGCTGCTGGGCCAGAGCGTCGACGACTGGCTTTTCCAGGACCACCGTGAAGTTGGCGGCGCTGTTCCGGTCCGACTCGGAGTTGAGGAAGACGCGGTTGCCCGCCCGTCCGGTCGATTGCACGACGAAGGCCACCGTTACGGTCTGCCCAACCTTCTTGCCCGCCTCGGTGGGGCTCAGTTCATTCCCCGTGGCGGCAGGCCGGTCGCGGCTGGC
>CALLZJ010000149.1 GCA_937858435.1 uncultured bacterium | reverse complement strand
CACGCCATCCTCGCCGACCACCGCCACGTCGTCGGCCGTGCTGGTGAACTTGGCCCAGCGGGTCACGTCGCGGGTCGGTCCCTGGCTGTAGTGGGCCAGGACCCGCAGCGTCACGTTGTCATCCACCTGGGCCGTCGCCGCCGCGGGCTGAATCTCCAGCCGCACGAGCCGGGCCTCGTCGGGCCTGGGCCCCGGGGCGCCGCCACGCAGCCAGGCCAGCAGTCGCTCCAGGTCGGGATCGTCGGGCTCAAGCCGTTGGCCGCCCCCGTGCTTGAGCGTCCCCGTGCCCTTCTGCACCATCAGACTCTCGGCCGGTGCCTCCAGGTCGATCCGCCGTCCCTGGTTCTGCAGGGTCAGGGCGTGATGGTCGGCCTCGGGATCGTAACCCCGCAGGGAGAGCTTGAGCCCGCCCTTGCCCGCCAGGGCACCGTGGCAGGCGCCGCTGTTGCAGCCGGCCCGGGTCAAGATCGGCAGCACGTCGTTGAGGAAGCTGATCGTCTCCGGCGCGGCAGCGGCATCAACACCGCTCACCGGCTCCGGGGCAGCGGCCGTCGGCGGCGGAGCGACCCAGGCCAGGCTGACAGCAAGGAGGAACGTGGAGAACATCATGAAGCTTTGCGCTGAGGTCCAGTGGCTGCGTTTAGAACAGTTCCTTGATCGGCTGCACGCCGTAGTCCACCAGGGGGATCGGCCGGTTCTGCGGTCCGGGCAGTTCCAGGTGGGGGTCGAGCCCCAGGCCTTGGTAGACCGTGGCCGCCACTTCGGCCGGGCTCACGGGCCGGGTCTTGGGGAAGGCCCCCTGTTCGTCCGACTCGCCGATGATCCGGCCGCCGCGGATCGGACCGCCGCCCAGCAGCATGGTCCAGACGCCGGGATGGTGATCGCGGCCGCCGGCGGGGTTGATCTTGGGCGTTCGGCCAAACTCGCCCAGGGCCAGCACCATCGTGTTGGTCAGCATGCCCCGCTGGAGCAGGTCTTCGAGCAGGGCGGCATAGGCCTGGTCGAAATTGGGGGCCACAAGCCGGCTCATCTCCGTGATGTCGGTAAAGGGGCGCGAGCCGTGGATGTCCCAGGTCACTTCGTCGAAGACCGTCTCAAACATGTTGATGGTGACGAAGCGCACGCCCCGTTCCACCAGCCGCCGGGCCAACAGGCAGCTCTGGCCGAAGCGGGTCCGGCCGTAGCGATCGCGAATAGCGGCCGGCTCCTGGTCCAACTCGAACGCCGACCGCGCCTTGGGGCTGGTCATGAGCCGGTAGGCCAGATTGAAGTTCTCGTCCATCTCCTGGGCGGCGTGGCTGCCTTCGAACTTGCGCACCGACTGGTCGACGGCATCACGCAGCCGTTGCCGCCGCTCGGCCCGCACGGCCGACACGTAGCCCGGCGGTGCCAGGTCTGGCACCTTGAACTGCGGGTCGGCCGGGTCGGCATTGAGAACGAAGGGATCGTGCGGCTTGCCCAGGTAGCCCGCCGTCTGGCCATGCGGCAGATTGCCGCCCGTGCGTCCGATGGGCCGGGGCAAGAGGACGTGGGGCGGGATGTCCTCCCGGGAGCCCTTCAGGTAGCCGAGCACCGAGCCCATGTGGGGGTGTTCGATGCCGCCCTGGAAGAGCCGGCCGGTCTGCATCATCTGATGGCCCGTGTCGTGGACGGCCGTCGCCGTGTGATAGCAGGAGCGGATGAGCGAGAAGTGCTCCGCGAGCCGGGCCATCTTGGGGAAGATCTCGGTGAACTGCATGCCGGGCACGGTGGTGGCGATGGGCTTGAACGGACCCCGAATCTCGGCCGGTGCCGCCGGCTTGGGGTCCCAGGTGTCGATCTGGCTGGGCCCGCCGACCAGGAAGAGCATGATGCAATTGACGTCCGGGGTTGCCCCCGCCGCCGCCTGCACCGCCTGCCAACGCGGGAGCGTCAGGCCCAGGAGCGACAGGGCCCCGGCATGGAGGAAGTCGCGGCGTGAGTAGCCGTCGCAGAATTCAACAGCGCGGTGGGCATCGAGGCGGAGCATCGGACAGGCCTCCGCGGCAGGAAGAGCCAAGGCAGGCGAACGAGCAGGCTCCCCCCAGCTTACCCGCCCCACACCCCGTTCGCAACGGCGTTCCCGGCAATCCGCTGGACACAGGACCGAACGGCCCGGCACAAACCCGACGTGGAGGCATGTGATGGGTTGAGGCGCACCTACGTCGGCCTCACGGCCGACACTCGGGAGCGCGAAAGTTGTGAACGACGTCGAGCGGGAGTACAATGCCCTAAGTCAATGGATCGTGGAGCGATAGGTCCACGAAAGGCCGTGACGAGGCCGGCGCGGGTGGAGGGTTGGCCCATGAGCGAGTTGATCTTCCATGTTGAGGATGCCCCAGAGGGAGGGTTCGTCGCGCGGGCGCTCGGGCATTCACTGTTCACGGAAGGCGCCACGCTGGACGAACTACGAGCAAACATCCGGGAGGCAGTGGCCTGCCACTTTGAGGAAGGCAGCGGGCCACGCGTCATTCGCCTGCACTGCGTTCGCGAAGAGACGCTCGCCCCATGAGGCTGCCCCGTGACCTATCCGGCGCAGAACTAGCCAGAGCGCTCGCAAACGTCGACTATCACGTGACGCGGCGCAAGGGTTCACACATCCGGCTATCGACCCAGCGGCATGGCGAGCACCACGATTACTGTTCCGGACCATCCGGCATTGAAAGTGGGCACGCTCGCTGGCATCCTCCGCGACATCGCCGATCACCTAGGCATGGACCGAGACCAGTTGCTAGCAGAGATGTTTCCGTAACCGACGGGACGCCGTGAACAGGAGCACGTCACCCCACGCCCCCGCCGGCCCCCACGCCCAGTTCGGCTTTCCGGTAACCCGGAAGTTCTTACAATACCCGTTCCTGACGGGACCATCACCCTTTTGGGCAGGCAAGGAGGAGCGCGCGTGGCAGTGCTCTTGAGCGTCATTATTTTCCTGACGGGCATCGCCCTCATCCTCTTGATTCTGATCCAGCGCGGACGGGGCGGCGGCCTGGTTGGCGCCCTGGGCGGCGGCGGGACGGCCAGTCCGTTCGGCTCCCGGGCCGGCGACACCTTCACCCGCTACACGATCATCCTGGCCCTCGTCTGGATCGCCCTCAACATGATCCTGACCTTGACCATCCAGCCCGGGCGCGTGGTGCGGCAGGCGGCCACGGAGGCCCCGCCAGCGGTGCCCGGCGGAACGGAAGTCCCTCCGGGCTCGACCGCTCCCACGGCTCCGATCGCACCGGCCCCGCCGGCCGTGAACCCAGGTCCCGAATCCACGACCCCCCGTTAGCGGTCCCGACGGCCCGCGCGGAGCCGACCCGCACCAGCAGAGGCGACGCATGCTCCTGAGCATGACCGGCTACGGCGATGCTCGCTGGGAAAGCGAGCACCTGCTTGTCGCCGTCGAACTGCGCGCCGTGAACAACCGCTATCTGAAGGTCTCGGTCCGCTGCCCCGACGCCTACGGGGCCCTGGAGGGCGAGATCGAAAAGCGGCTCCGGCAGACGCTGCGGCGTGGCACCGTCACAGTCCATCTGTCGGTGCGGCGGCTCGGTGCCCCGGGCCCGCAGCGGCTCAACCTGGCGGCCGTCCGCGGCTACGTCGAGCAACTCCAGAGCCTGGAGCGGGAACTGGCCCTGCCGCCCGCCCCGTTGCTGGGATCGGTGCTGGCCTTGCCCGGCGTGGTGGAGGATGATGACACGGCGGGCCCGGATGCCGCCGCCGACTGGCCGGCCATCGCTCCGGTCCTGGATGCCGCCCTGGCCAAGCTCCAGCGGATGCGGCAGGACGAAGGTCAGGCCATGGAGCGGGAACTGCTGCGGCAGATCGACACCCTGGCGGCGGCGCTGGCCGCGGTGT
Source organism: uncultured bacterium (assembly GCA_937858435.1). Classification (GTDB taxonomy): domain Bacteria; phylum Planctomycetota; class Planctomycetia; order Gemmatales; family HRBIN36; genus CALLZJ01. Next base: position 681 of record CALLZJ010000149.1, on the reverse strand, counting down.
CGGACCAGGCGCCGCAAGTGGTGTCGGCTTGGCGGGGGCGGCTCGAAGAGCGCGTCGGCCAACTGCTGGCGGAGCGGGGGCTGGAGTTCGATCCGGCCCTGCTGGTCCGCGAGGTGGCGGTCTTCGCCGAGCGGAGCGACGTTCGGGAAGAGATCGTGCGGCTGGGGAGCCATCTGGACCAGTTTCGGGCGGCCTGCACGGCGGCGGAGAGCCCGGGACGGCGGCTCGATTTCCTCGTTCAGGAGATGAACCGAGAAGTCAATACGATCGGGTCCAAGTGCAACGACGTGACGCTGGCCCGGCACGTGGTCGAAATGAAGAGCGGCATCGAGCAGATGCGGGAGTTGATCCAGAATGTCGAATGAGACGGGAGCGGCGGCGGGGGCCGCGCCCCGGCCCGGGAAGCTCTTCATCCTCTCGGGGCCCAGCGGCAGCGGTAAGTCGACGGTGATCGGCCGGGCGCTGGCGGCCGCCGACCTGCCCATCCGGCTGGCGGTATCGGCGACGACGCGGGCCCCTCGGAATGGGGAGATCGACGGCGTGCACTACCACTTCTGGACGCCGGACCGTTTCGCCGCCGCCATCCAGGCCGGCGAGTTTCTCGAATGGGCCGACGTCTATGGCAACTTTTACGGCACGCTGAGGTCGGAAGTGGACGGCTACCTGGCCCAAGGTCAAAGC
>CALLZJ010000148.1 GCA_937858435.1 uncultured bacterium | reverse complement strand
TGGTAGATGACGCCCATGCCTCCGCGAGCTACTTCCGCTTCGAGTTGGTAGCCGGTCGGCGAGCTAACGCCGAGAACGGCACCAACCGCGCTGCCCATGTAGTGTGTTTCGGACCGCTCGCTGGTCGGCTCAGGCACCTGGGGCACAGTCGGCTGCGTGTCGCTCATGGCGCGGGACTCCCATTTGAATGGAAGCTACCACGCTGAAGTCGACGGAGCAACGAAAACGCAGGCCAGTACCTAGGGCGTGTGAGAATATGCCGCGGGGAGGGAGGGGAGACGTTGGGGCGGTTAGGTCAGCCCTTGCTCGGCGAGCCAGCGTTCGGCATCGAGGGCCGCCATGCAGCCGGTGCCCGCCGCGGTGATGGCCTGGCGGTAGTGGCTGTCCGCGACGTCCCCCGCCGCGAAGACGCCTTCGACGTTCGTGTAAGTGCGGTGGGGGCGACTGTAGACGATGTAGCCCTTGGCATCGGTGGTGATCTGGCCGCCGAGGAAATCGACGTTGGGGGTGTGGCCAATGGCGACGACCATGCCGCTGGCTTCGAGTTCGAGCGGCGCGGCGTCGGCCGTGCTGGCCAGCCGCACACCGGTCACGCCGTCGGTGTCGCTACCCAGGACCTCGTCCACCACGCGGTTCCACTGGGGCTTGATCTTGGGGTGATTCAGGGCCCGCTGCTGCATGATCTTACTGGCCCGGAGTTGGTCGCGGCGGTGGACCAGATGGACGATGCTAGCGAACTTGGTAAGGTAAGTGGCTTCCTCGATGGCGGAGTCGCCGCCGCCCACGACGACCACGGGCCGATTGCGGAAGCGGGGCAGGGCCCCGTCGCAGACCGCGCAGGCCGAGACGCCGTTGTTCTTGAAGCGTTCCTCACTGGGCAGGCCGAGGTAATTGGCCCGTGCCCCGGTGGCGATGATGACCGCGTGGGCCTCGATCTCGCTGCCTTCGCTGGACCAGAGGCGGAAGGGACGCCCGCTGAAATCGACCTTGACGATGTCGTCTGTGACGATGCGGGCCCCGAAGTTGACGGCCTGCTGCCGGGCAAACTCCATGAGTTCCGGGCCCGTGGCGGCGCGCTGGCCATTGTGGGCCGACTTCCCCTCGTAGAAGTGGGCGAGCCCCTGGTAGCGCTCGGGGGCCAGGGCCGACTTGGCGAAGGCGGCTAGGGCCTCGCTGCTGGCGGCCGGCCACGTCGGATAGTTCTCAACCTCCGTCGTCAGGGCCAATTGGCCCAGGGGCAGCGTGCCGCGCAGCCGATTCTCCTCGCTGACGGCTCCTTCGAAGACCAGCGGCTGGAGCTGGGCCCGTGCCGTGTAAGTGGCGGCGGCCCAGCCCGCTGGACCAGAGCCGACAATGACGACCCGCTCGGGCATGGTGCGTGCTCTAGAATGGGGGAACGATCGGCGACTCAACCACTAAGCCCATCCCCCGGAGAGGATGGGCTTGGGACGCAGATCCGCTGACGGCTGTTGGCGACTAGACCTCCTCGTCGCCTTCGGCTTCTTCTTCGTCCTCGTCTTCATCGTCGTCGTCGAAGTCGTCATCGAGGTCGTCGTCTTCATCGAGGTCCAGGTCTTCCTCCAGGTCGTCCTCGAGGTCGTCGTCGAGATCATCCTCGTCGTCATCGAAGTCGTCATCGTCGAAGTCGTCGTCTTCGAGGTCGTCATCTTCGAGGTCGTCGTCCTCTTCGTCCTCGTCCTCGTCTTCGTCGTCGCCCTCTTCGTCCTCTGCGAATTCGCCTTCGTCGTCACGGCTGGCCTTGCGGGCGGCCCGTGGAGCAGCGGTCAGCGGTGCCGCCGCCGCCTGGGGCATCGCCCCCAAGGTCTTGCGCAACTGGGCGAGAAACACAGCCATGACCATTGCCATTCCCTCGACTGCTGGGGTCAACCGCGGGACCACGGACCACGCCAGGCCTGCTGCCCGCGCTCCGTGCGTTCCGTTGCTTCTGTCGTCGGCATAGCTTTCCTGGCCAACGAGTCAAGCCTTTGGTAGTAAAGATTCCGCAGCTTGTCAAGACGCCTCGTCCAGGGCCAAGGCAACGAAGATTGACGGCTCCATCGCCGGGCTGCTACGCCATCCGCAAACCAGCCTCGTGCCAGACCGCCACTTCGTCCAGCCCCTTGCGGCGCAGGTCCGGCACCTGGCAGTCCGCGGCCGCGTAGCCGATGGGAAAGAGTACGGCCGTTCATGGTTCGGGCGGCCCAGCAGTCGGCCCAGGAACCCCATCGGGCTCGGCGTATGGGTGAGCGTACAGAGGCCCATGTGGTGTAGGGCGGCACTGAAGAGCCCGCATGCCATGCCCACGCTTTCCTTGGTGTAGTAGTTCTTGCGAATGCGGCCGTCGGCCTGATGCCCGTGCAGTGCCTCGAAGACCACGACAATCCAAGGCACGATCTCCAGGTACTCCTTGTGCCAGTCGGTGCCGAGCGGCGCCAGGGCCTCAAGCCAATCGTCGGGCATGCGGCCGCCCTCGTAGGATTGGCGTTCCTCGGTCTCGGCGGCCAGGCGAATCTGCCGCTTCAGCTCCGGATCGCCGACGGCCACGAAGGTCCATGGCTGCCGATGCGCTCCGGAAGGTGCCGTCGACGCTGTGCGGACGGCCCATTCGATCAACACGCGCGGCACGGGTTCGGGGCTGAAATTGCGCACGCTCCGGCGCGCGTCCATCTCGTGGAAGAACTGCTCGGCTCGCTCCAGCATGACCTGCGGTGCGTGCCGCTCAGGGCGATACGGCCGAAAGGGGAAGGTCAGACTCATGTCGGCTCCCATTCCGAAGTGAAAGACGGTGCACTGCCAAGGCGGCATTCAATCTCGCTGACGGTCGCGGCTGCCAGGTCCGTGGTCGGGGCCAGGACAGTGAGGATTGGCTGGCCAGCGGCGATGGACGTACCCTCTGGCGGCAGATCGGCCAACTGGACAGGCTGGCTTCGATCGCTTTCGGTCAGCCCGGCGAGCTGAGCGCGACGGAAGACGCAGTCGGCGGCCGCGAAGAGGATCGCCTTAGTCATCGCTGATGAAGTTCGCGTGGATGGCTTGTACTGCGGCAGCTCGTCGGTGGGCTCGACCGCGCTGCCGGTGAAGGCCGCCCGGTGGTGGCGGAGCAGGGCCAGGTTCCAAACGCGTTCGTAGACCTCGGTCGAGGCGGGGTAGCGCGGATTGACTTCGAGGACCACGGCCTGAGACCCGATGACGAGGAAGTCGACACCGAAAAGGCCCCGCAGTCCGAAGGCGGAGCCCAACACCTGGCCGAGTCGGGGGAGGTCGCAGGCCGCGGTGGACACGGGGAAGGGGCCGACGCAGCCGCAGAATGCGAATGGAGCCGCCCGCAGCCAGGACTGCCCGACAAGCTGTCGGCACCAGCCGACAGCCGTGACCTGCCCCTGGGCGTCGGCGACGAAGAGGGCGCTCGCTGGGACCAGTTCCGTGCCAGGTGGAGGGACGATCCGCTCCTGCCAGTACCAGTCGCCTGGTTGACCGGCGAGCGGATGGCCTTGCCAAGGTTCGATGCGGTGGCCGCCGCTTCCCCACCTCGGCTTGGCGAGCCAGGTGCCGTCGCTAGGCAGCCCTGTGGCTTCAAGCCGAATGGCAGGCGTGGCGTAGCCCGCTTCACGCAGGACGGAGGCGAGACGCTCAGGAGCACGCACTCGTCGCAGGGTCGGGCCCAGATGGCCCCAGACGGGCCGCTGGTCGGAGATGGCGTCGATCAGTTCGGGATGGTTCTCCAGCCCGCCGGTGTAGATCACCGGTCCCAGTGGTCCGGCGGCGAGCAGTTCCAAGAAGCCCTGGGGATAGTCAGCCGGCGCGATGGCCTGCACCGGTGCGATGGCCGAGAGGTCGGCATCGGCAAAGAGGTCCAGGCACCAGGGTTCCAGGCCCGCCCGGCGCGCGGATTGGGCGGCCGCCCTGACGCTGGCCCCGATCAAGAGCACTCGCCGCGTCACCGCCTGTCCCTCGTGCCCAGAAATCGCTGGCGATCCATGCCGTCAGCCGGTATACCAGTCCGTGATTGATCCTGCCCACCCTACCGGCCGCTTGCAAGGAGAACCGCATGTCCATGTACATTGGCGAAGCTTTGGTCGGCGAAGGCAACGAGGTCGCCCACATCGACCTGCTTCTGGGCTCGAAGGACGGCCCGGTCGGCTTCGCCTTTGCCAACGCCCTGGCCAATCAGTCGCAGGGCCACAGCAACCTGCTGGCGGTCCTGACGCCGAACCTGATCTGCAAGCCGGCCACGGTCATGATCACCAAAGTGACGATCAAGGGGGCCGAGCAGGCGGTGCAGATGTTCGGCCCGGCCCAGAAGGCGGTCGCCAAAGCCATGGCCGACAGCGTGGCCGAGGGCGTCCTGCCGCGCGGCACGGTGGATGAGCTGGTCTGCGTGTGCGGCGTCTTCGTTCACTGGGAAGCCAAGGATGCCAAGAAGATCTATCAGTACAACTACGAAGCCACCAAGCTGGCGCTCAAGCGGGCCGTGAACGTCGAACCCAAGATCGAAGAGATCCTGGCCCAGAAGGACGCCGTCAAACACCCGATTTTCGAATAGCCGTCGCACCTCGGTAGCGCCGCTGCGGAGGTATAGCGCATCCGCTCCGGGCCGGCAATCAAGCCGGTCTCGAAGCGGCGCCTGCCTGTTCGCGATAGCTTGGATGTTGCTCGGGGTCCCGGGTTTCATGCCTTGGGCCGAAACGGGTCGGAGAGCTCGCCATGCCCCGCACCGTGCTGCTGCAGCTTGACGCCGACCCCCATCCCAGCGTTTTCGACCGCATCGTGGCGCTGGACGCGGGTGCCGACGAAGTGCTGGCCTACGGTGGCGTCACGCCGGCCGCCACTCCCGCGCTCATCCATGGCGCCATCTTCACCCGCAAGGCCAAGGAACTACATCGCACCGCCGTCTTCATCGGCGGCCGCGATGCCGACCTGGCGGCCGAGATTCTCGCCACGGCGCGGGCCCACCTCCTGCCCCAGTTCGGACTCCAAGTCTCGCTCATGATCGATCCGAACGGGGCGAACACGACGGCGGCGGCGGCTCTGCACCTCGCGAGTCGGCATCTCGACTGGTCCGGGAAGCAAGTCCTGGTCCTGGGCACGGGGCCCGTCGGGCGACGCGTCGCCAGCCTGACGGCCCGCCGGGGGGCCCGCGTGCGGATCGGAGCGGTCAACTTGCAAGAGGCCGCCGCGGCGGCAGCCGTCGTGCTGGCCGCTTGTCCCTCCGCCCAGGTGGATACGGCGGCGACCGGAGCTCCCCGCGGGTGGGGGCGTACCCCTTCAGGCACTGCCGCTTCTTTCTGCGCCTGGCGGGCCGGGGCGGGGC
>CALLZJ010000147.1 GCA_937858435.1 uncultured bacterium | reverse complement strand
GCGGCATGCAGAGGCCCTGGCGGTCTTTGGGGAATTGCTCTCCCCGGCCGACGCCCAGGCGAACCTGGCCTTTGTCTACCTAAAGCAAGGTCGGCGCGACGAGGCCGAGGCCGCTTATCGCCAGGCTCTGGCCCTGCAGCCGGGCCACAAGCTGGCGGGGATGGTGCTGGCCATGCTGGACGACGCGCCCGGCTCCTCCGTCCCCCCTCCCGCCAGGGCCGCCGTCGTCCAGCAAGCCAGTTGGAAGGCCACGGCCACGACGCCCACACAGACCCCGGCCCCCGCGGTTAAACCCCAGCTCGGCCGGCCCATCAGCGTCCGCGACTAGCCGCCGTCGATCACTTGGGGTTGCTCGGCGGCTGGAACAGGCTGTCGGGCACCGCTTCCAACAGTTCCACCTCGGTCAATAGCGCCTCCATGAACTGATTCCGGTCCCGGAAGCTGACCATCCGCAAGGGAAACAGCAGCCCGCTCCGTTCCTCCCAGCGATCTAGGTGGACTTCCTCCAGTTGCCTTCCCGCTTCCGGCGTCTGCACCGTGCAGACCCACTTGGCCGGGAGCCAGGTGGCCCGATCGAAGTAGAGTTCGACCACGGGCATGTCCGGGGCCGCGACCTTGAGACCGGCACAGGCCACGCCGCCGACGCGCTGGTCGGGTAGCGGGGCTAGTTCGATGCCCGGCTCCAGCAAGGGATGCAGACTCGCAAGCTGGGCCGGGAAGGCCTCACCGCGAACGGCCAGCGTCTCCGCCGCCGTCAGTTCGTCAACCCGGCCCTGATCATGGATGCGCCAGCCCCGCGGGCCGGCGAGGATCTGGGTGCTGGTCAGCGGCCGTTCACCGGGCGTCAGCACGACCTGAATCCGCAAGCGCTCGGGCAGGTCCTGCCAGGCCTCGGCCTGGAAGGGGACGGGGCGCGGGCCGAAGTTCATCGTGCCGGAGTATTTCATGCGCAGCCGCTTCAGGCGCGCCACCTGCACAGCGCCACCACGGGCAGCGAGCGCCCGTGCCACCAATTCGCGTGGGGTCAGGGCCGGGTAAGCGACCGCGGTCGGCGTGGATGCCGGTCGGGTGGCGGGCGTGGTCCGGGCTCCGTCGCAGCCCGCCAGCAGCCCGGCACTCAGCAGGAGGCCCCACCCGCCGGCAGTCCGGGGGCCGCGGCGCGGTTGCCTGCCGAGCGGTGCGGCGGTTGCTTCCCGTGGGGCGTGACCGGGTGAGAACTCGATCATCAAGGGCAGACCTCCGGACTGGGGTTTGCTTGCGAGCGGGCCCCATGATAGATTGAGGACAGGATGATGGCAACGCTGGTCGCCCCGAAGCTGTGTCCTCCATGAACGATCCGCTGTCGTGGTCATTGCCGCTGGGCCGTTGGTTCGGCATCACTGTCCGCATGAGCGTCTGGTTTCCCCTGATCTCGCTTGGCTTCGTGCTGCGCGTGTGGCAGGAAAACCCGGCCTACGTCGGCGCCGCCGTGCTGGTCCAGTTCATGCTCTTCGCCGCGGTGCTCCTGCACGAGTTCGGCCATTGCTTCACCGCCCGGGCCGTGGACGGCGATGCCGACGACATCCTCATGTGGCCCCTGGGCGGACTGGCCTCGGTCCAACTGCCCAGCGTCCCCCGGGCCCATCTGCTCACCCCCCTGGGCGGGCCGGGCGTCAACCTCATCCTCTGCCTGGGCTGCGTGGGTGGGCTGACCATGTTCGGCTGCCTGCCCCCCTTCAACCCCTTCTGGAACCTCTACGTCGAAGGGCTCTATAGCTGGCACCTGGGAGGCCAGATCGCGGAACTGCCCTGGGCGGCCCGCCTGCTCGCGCAGTTTTTCTACGTCAACTATATCCTCATGCTCTTCAACCTGATCGTGGCCGGCTTCCCGCTCGACGGCGGCCGGGTGCTCCAGGCCGCCCTCTGGCCGCGGCTGGGCTTCGCCACCGCCACCCGCATTGCCTGCTGGTCCGGCTACGCGGTGGCAGCGCTGCTCATCCTCTTCGCCATGGTCATGGTCAAGTCCCAGGCCGAGGGCAGCTTCATGCTCTTTGCCATCGCCGTCTTCGTGGGGCTGGCCTCCTGGCAACAGCTCCAACTGCTCGAAGCCGGGGCCCTGGCGGATGAGGGGTTCATGGGCTACGACTTCTCCCAGGGCTACACGAGCCTCGAACGGCGGCCCGCGCGGCGGCCCTCCTGGTGGCAGCGCTGGAAACAGCGCCGGGCCGAGCGCCGCCGCCTCCGGGCCGAGGAGGAAGAGGCCGCCGAGCAGACCCGCGTCGATCAACTCCTGGTCAAGGTCCAGGAGCAGGGGCTGCAGTCGCTGACCAACGAGGAACGGCGATTCCTCAACCGCGTCAGCGCCAAACTCCGGCAGAAGAAGGAAACCTAACATCCCTCCGCGCCGGCCCGCACTCGTCCCCGACCCGGGCGGACGTAGACTGACGGAAACTCTGTCCGTCCGAGGCGCCCCATGGCCGACAAGCTGATCGAACCGCGCACCCTCAAGGGGTTTCGCGACTATCCCCCCGCCCTCATGATCCCGCGCGAACGGCTGCTCGAGACGGCCCGGCAGGTCTACCGCTCCTACGGCTATGTCCCGATCGACACCCCCGCCCTGGAATATGCCGAGATTCTGCTGGGCAAAGGGGGGGCCGAGACGGACAAGCAGCTCTTCCGCTTCCAGGACCAGGGCGGCCGCGACGTGGCCCTCCGCTTCGACCTGACCGTGCCCCTGGCCCGCTTTGCCGCCGAGCACATCGGCCAGTTGGGCACCCCTTTCAAGCGCTACCACCTGGCCCCCGTCTGGCGCGGCGAAGCGCCGCAGCGCGGCCGCTTCCGCGAGTTCGTCCAGTGCGACTTCGACATCCTCGGCACCACGAGCAATGCCGCCGACATCGAAATCGCCCTCGTCATCCATGACCTGTTCGTGGCGCTGGGCCTTGAGCGGTTCACCATCCATTTGAATCACCGCCAGATTCTGACCGGCGTCGTCGCCGCCTTCGGACTGGCCGAGCAGACCGCCCCGCTCCTGCGGGCCCTCGACAAGCTGCCCAAGGCGGGCCGAGAAGCGGTCGCCGCCGAGATGTGTGCCAAGGCCGGCGCGACGCCGGGCCAGGCCGATCAGCTTCTCGATCTCTGCACCCTCACCGGCACGAATGAGGAACTGCTCGCCGCCGTCCTGGAAGCTCATGGCGATCAGCCGGCCACGGCCGCCGGCGTGGCCCGCCTCACGGAGCTGCTCCAGGTCGCCCAGGCGGCCGGCCTGCCCCCCGAACGGCTGCGGCTCGACCTGGCCATTGCCCGGGGGCTCGACTACTACACGGGCACCATCTACGAAACTTTCCTGACCGATCTGCCCGAGGTGGGCAGCGTCTGCTCGGGCGGCCGCTACGACAATCTCGCCAGCCTCTACACCCGGCAAGTGATCCCCGGCGTGGGGGCGTCGCTCGGACTCGATCGGCTCCTGGCCGCCCTGGAGCAACTCAAGCTGCTGGCCACCACCGCAACCACGGCACCGGTCCTCCTGGTCCAGTTCGCGGCCGCTCATCTGGGCGCCTACCAGGCCCTGGCTCGGCAGCTCCGGGCCGCCGGCGTCGGCGTTGAACTCTTCCCGGAGCCCAAGAAGATCGGGGCCCAGCTCAGCTATGCCAGCAAGCGTGGCCATCGCTTCGCCCTCATCGCCGGCCCCGACGACTTCGCCCGGGAGGTCTGGCAACTGAAGGAGCTCGCCACCGGGACCAGCCGCGAACTCGCCGCCGCCAACGTGGTCGCCCAGGTCGCCGCCGCGGTCGCCCAAGATGCTTGACCTCTGTCCACGGAGCCCACGGCCTGCGATACTGGCATCATGGACCGCTCGAACCACTATGAGGCGGCTTTCGCGGCCCTGCTCCAAGCGCGGCACGTGCCCCACATCGGCATCGACGAGAGCCGCCGCAGTTGGCTGGGGGGCGGCCGTCTCAAGAGCCTCGACTTCATTCTCCCGGCCCGCGGCGCCGGCCACTGGCTCATCGACGTCAAGGGCCGGCGTTGGCCCGGCGGCAGCCCCGAACGCCCCAACCGCTCCTGGCAGAACTGGGCGACGCGGGCCGACGTGGTCGATTCCTTGGCGTGGGCCCACTCCTTCGGTCCTGCCGCCGCGCCCTGGTTCGTCTTCGCCTACTGGATCACCGAGCCCCAGCCGCCGCCACTGCCGGCACCGCTCTGGACCTGGCATGAGCAGCGCTATCTCTTCCAGGCCATTCCGGTGGCCGACTATGCCGCCGCGATGAAGACCCGCAGTGCCAAGTGGGACACGGTCTGCCTGCCCGCCGCCACCTTCGCCCGGCTCACCCGGCCGCTGGCCGAACTCGTCCCCGAGCTGGGCGCCGCCGCCGACCCGCCCGGCAGCATGGATTCCCTTCTCCTGGATCGCCCGTGCCATGCCGCGCCCGCTTGCCTTGCCCCTTGATGCCCTGGCCTTGCCGCTGCGTCAGGCCTTGCCCGTCGTCGCCCGCTGCGGCGCCGCCGGGCTCCTGGTCGACGCCGTGGGCCCGCTGGCCCCGAGCGAACTGACCGCCACGGGCCGCCGGGAGGTCCGCCGGCTCCTGGCCGACCATCGGCTTGAACTGGCCGCGCTCGCCTGCCCTCTCCGCAGCAGCCTCCTGGCCACGGCCGACCTGGCCCGGCGGCGGGAATGGTTGTGGGCCGCCTGCCTGCTCGCCGCCGTCCTGGGACCGCGCCTCGTGACCCTGTCCCTGGGCCCCCTGCCCGAGCCCGCGGCCCTCACCGCGCTGCCTTTCCGCCAAGCGTTCGGTGAGCTGGCCGCGTATGCCGAGAAGGTCGGCGTCCACCTGGCCCTCAGCGCCGGTGCCGAACCCGTGGCCCGGCTGGCCGAGTTCGCCGCGGACTGGGCGGCCAGCGTGGGCATCGCCCTGGACCCCGGCCTCTTGCTCATGCGCCAGCAAGACCCCAGCGCAGCCGTGGCCAGCGCCGCGGCGGCACTCCGGCTCGTCACGGCCCGGGACGTGCGGCTGAGCCTCCTGGACCGCCCCTCGGCCGACGTGCCGCTGGGACAGGGCGACGTCGACTGGTTCGGACTGGCCGCCGCCCTGGAAGCCGCGGCCTACCAGGGCTGGGTGGTCCTCCGCGGCCCGAGCCCCCTGGACGCCCCGGCCGCCAGCGCTGCCGTCGCCTTCCTCAAACGCCTGGGCATCTGAAGGACGATCAAGCCAGCGACTCGGGGCGCGTCCGCCACGCTTCGCCACGGGGTCTCCACGGGCTCCTACACATCACAAAATGGGGTCTCCAGGGCTCGCCAGGCGTCTGGGCGCGGTCGCCAGGCCTCGCCAGAGGGTTCCAGGGGGTCTCCACAGGGGTTCCAGGCGTTCCCAGGCGGCCTCCGCATGCCGATTCTCGAGTGATTTCGGGGTTTTCGCCTCGGCGCCGGCATCTCTGCGGACATCATGGCCAGCTCTGGGGAAGCGTCAGCGAGTCTTGCGGACATCATGGCCAACTCTGAGAAACCACCGGCATTCGATCCATGGACGTCCGCCGGAGGGTCGACCGCCGATCTGAAGTCAGCGCGTACCTTCGACCTTCAGGTCGGCGACCCGCCCCCACCCTATCAACTCGCCTGCCGGTCCGCATCGTCGGTTGTGAGCGACACCAGCCCCGCCGCGAAAGCAAGGGTCTCTACGAGCCGGAAACGTTAGTGACGGTGCTGGCCGCAACCTCGACCCGGCCGCGCAGCAGCCAGTCTGACCCAATGGGAACCGGCGCCTCCCACTCCAGCGCTGGAGCCGCTGCCAATTCCACCACGCCCGCCGCCCCCACGGGACCAGGGGCGCTCTGACCTCCGACCAGCCGGGGAGCGACGAAGGCCCAGACCTCGTCAATGGCTCCCGCGGCCAGAAAGCTCCCCAGCACCGCGCTCCCCCCTTCCACGAGCAGGTTCGTCCAGCGGCGCTGGCCCAGCTCCGCCAGCAGAGCGCGAACCAGGTCGGCATCCTCCGCCGCGGGCAAGTCGAGGCACTCACAGCCCGCCGCCGTCAATGCGGCGCGCCGCTCGGCGGGCCCGCCGTGATGAACCACGAGGACCGGCGTGGCCCCAGCCGTGCGGACCAGTTGGGAAGTGAGAGGCAAGCGGAGCCGGCGGTCGAGGACGACGCGGGTGGCGGGGCGAAGGCCGGGCGGCCGAGCGGTCAGGAGTGGATCGTCGGCCAGGGCGGTGCCGCTGCCGACCACGATGCCGTCGACCCGGCCCCGGAGGCGATGCACCTCGGCCCGGGCCTCGGAGCCGGTGAGCCATTGCGACTGCCCGCCGGCCGTGGCGATCTTGCCGTCGAGGGACATGGCCCACTTGGCGATGACCCAGGGGCGCGCCTCTGTGACGAGCATGAGGTAGGGAGCCAGCACGTGCCGGGCCGCCGCCGCCTCGACCCCAACCACGACCTCCACCCCGGCCTGGCGCAACCGATCCAGCCCCCCGCCCGCCACCTGGGGAAAAGGATCGGCGAGGGCGACGACGACCCGACGAATCCCCGCCCGGAGCACCGCCTCCACGCAGGGAGGCGTCTTGCCCTGGGGGCAACAAGGTTCAAGCGTCACATAAAGATCGGCCCCCGCCGCCTCGGAGCCAGCCGCCGCCAGCGCGTGGACCTCGGCATGGGGACCGCCAAAACGCTCATGCCAGCCCGCCCCGAGTTGCCGACCCTCCTTGACCACGACGGCCCCCACCATCGGATTTGGTTCAACCGCCCCCTGCCCCTTGAGAGCCAGCGCCAGGGCGGCCCGCATCCACTGGGCGTCGGCGTCAGACGGAGCCGGAAGTGTCGGCATGGGGCACCTAGGCGACCCGAGGCAAGGGTGGAAAGAGGGGACCGAGCGGCGGTGCGTCCGCGCCCAGCGGCAACGTGGCCGCCGTCGCCGCTCGCTGGGTGGCATACCGCGCCGGTTCCGCGAGGTCGAAGCCGAGCCAGACTCGGGACGTGGCGACGTGGGCTGCCACTTCCGTGAAGAGTTGCCGGGCCCTTTCCGCATGGCTCAGAACGCCGTCGAGCCTGCCTTCTCGGACCTTGACGCCGGCAGCCGCCAGGTGGATGAGGCCCTTGAGCAAGTCGGCAATGGGCCCCGCGCGGCCAGCCGCATTCCAGAGCCCTTCCCAGGCCTCGTGGGCTTCCCAGTAGAAGCCGCGTTCGAACAGGGCCAGGCCCCGGGCCAGGGCGGCCGACGTTTGCCAGCGTTCGGGCTCCAGGGGCGGCGGCACGACGCGGGGCTGGCCATGGCTGTGGCCGCGGGGGTCGCTCTCGGGATGGGGCGTCTGGCCCGGGATGTGGGTGTAGGGCGGCCAGCCGTCGGCGAAGGTGGCCGTGCCCATGGCTTAGTCCAGCCCGAGTTGCAGCCGGGCCGCCTCCGACAGGCGCTCCTGGGTCCAGGGCGGGTCCCAGACCAGTTCCACCTTGGCGGCGGTCACGTCCGGCAGGGTCGCGATCTTGGCCTGCACCATTCCCGGCAGCGAGCCCGCCACCGGACAGGCTGGCGAGGTGAGCGACATCTTCACGTGCACCGCCCGCTCCGGGCTGACGTCGATGGCGTAGATGAGGCCCAGGTCGTAAATGTTGACCGGAATCTCGGGATCGTAGCAGGTGCGAATCATCTCAATCACCTGCTCATGCACGCTCAGACCCGGCTTTAGGTCCGGCGTGGCGGGAGCGGGCTCCGCGGGGCCCCTGGTGGGCCTGGGGAGCGGGCCCTTTGCCCCCCAGGGGGCCGTCCTTGAATTGGGAAGCCGGACTGGGGTGTTTTACGAAGCAGCCCCCCCCCCCGGCGCACCCCCCTTCCGCCCCGCCCCCCCGTCCCTCGGCCCCCCCCCCCACCCGCCAAAATACCCCCTGGGCTTGCGCGCCGACGCCCTCGCCGACGAGGACGCCCACCCCCGCGCCTGTCTCAACCGCCCCGACGGCCCCCTCGAC
>CALLZJ010000146.1 GCA_937858435.1 uncultured bacterium | reverse complement strand
GACGTGCGCCTGGTCGCACGCAAACGTCTTGGCCCCGCGCTACGCCCCTATCTCGATTCCATCGACTTGGTCCAGTCCGTGCAGCGGAGCCTGATCCGCGGCCTGCGCGACCAGCGGTTCGATTGGTCAAGCCCCGAACAACTGATCGCCCTGGCCGTGACCATGGTCCGCCGCAAAGCGGCCCGGGCCTGGCGCAAGTTCCGCCGCCAACAACGGCTGACTTCCTCCGACAGCGACGGCCTTCCTGAACTCCTCGCCGGGCTTGCGGCCGATTCCGATCCCGCCGCCGAGGTGGCCAACCGCGACGCTATCGACCGCCTCTGCGCCGACCTCAGCCCACTGGACCGCGACCTGCTCGAACGCAGTCTGCTCGGCTTCCGCACCGTTGACATCGCTCGTGATCTGGGCCTCAATGCCGACGTGCTCCGTGTCCGCCTCAGTCGCCTGCGGCAACGGTTGCGCTCGGCTGGCCTGGCGGACGAAGTCCTTTAGCCATTCTACCACGGACCAGACACTAACCCGATGCAGCCACCAGGTCGCCACTCTGTTATGCCGCCAGCGGGCCGAAACGAAACACGCCCATTACCACTCTGGGTCCAGGCCCCTAGCGTCCCAGCAATTTGTCCAAAATGTACATCTCCAGCCCCTCGTAGTCCCGGTCGCCTCGGAACTTCTGGATCGTCTTATCGTCAATCTGCTGCACGACTTCGGACAGCCTCAAGAACAGAGCTTTGCTGTTGATCAAGTGCCGCGTTTGATCGGACGAGCGGGTGGTCCGCATGGGCTTGACATCGAGGCCGATGCACTCGCCGCTCCAGCCGTAACCGCTGCGATCGAGCACCCAGACGATGTTGAAAGCCCGGCGTAGGTCGACGGAGCCAAACGTTTTGTCCTGGTCGAACTTGAGGCCGTTCTGGTCGTTCAGGTGGACGCCCCAGAGTTTCTGGTGCCACAAGGCATAGGCCAGGTCGTCGGAGGGATCGAGCCCGGCCAGGATCGAGTGGGCGGTCTCGACCAAGACGCCGACGCGCTCCGGGTCACGCAGACGCGAGATGAGGCCGATGAAATGGCCGACCGTGGGTAGGTAGGCCTGATCCATGGGCTCGTTGGGTTTCATCTCGCCCAGTAAGCGGATGTTGGCATCGTGTTCGAGTAAGGTATCGAGGGCGTCGACGATCTGGCCCACGGCCCGGATCGGGTCCTTCGCTTCGCGGATGTAGGTACCCTCACGAGCCAGCCAGAGGACGAGGTTCCTCGTCCCGAGTTGATTGGCGATGTCGATGGCCCGCCGACTGCGGTCGAGGGCATATTGCCGATCTTCGGCCCGATTGGATGTGAAGGCGCCGTCGATGGTGCGCGGTTCCTCCCAGAGCCGGGGCGCGACGAACTCGACGAACAGCTCCTCATCGTCGAGCATCTTCTTGACTTCCTTCACTCCCTCGGCCGTGCGCGTGCTGTCCCAGTCGGCGGGCACCACGTCGTCATCGTGCAACTGAATGCCGTCAAAGCCCGCCTTCTTGAACTCGCGCAGCTTGACGGCCAGGGCCAGCTCCGCTCGGACCGGCGGGCCAAAGGGGTCTGCTCCCGTGGAGATGTTCCAGGGACCGAAGGTAAAACGATATCGGGCGAAAGTGGCGGTCGTCATGAAGTCTCCTGCAGCGCGTCACGGTTGCGCGGCCAAGGTGTCCGCTGGTGCCCTGGCCCCGGCCCTTGGCCGTTTCACACCGACACCGAGTACTGGCCTGG
This sequence comes from uncultured bacterium, assembly GCA_937858435.1. GTDB lineage: Bacteria > Planctomycetota > Planctomycetia > Gemmatales > HRBIN36 > CALLZJ01. Next base: position 6,191 of record CALLZJ010000146.1, on the reverse strand, counting down.
CCCTTGGCTTGTACCATGAGAACAGGCCCCTGTCCATTCTCGGGGATGGCAGCACGATGGGCTAGAAGGAACGCGGCATCCCCGCCTTTGCTCCCAAGGAGTGCCATGGACTTGCCCTTCGCCCGCTCGGGTCGGCTCCACCTGGGGCGCACCGAGCCAAAGCTCAAGCCGATCATGGCAAGAGTCGGCCCCTACCGCCCTCGGATGGTGCCGAATCGCTTCGAAGCCTTGCTCCGTTCGATCGTGTCACAACAGGTATCGGTCAAGGCCGCCGAGGCCATCTTCCGCAAGCTGCTGGCGACGCTGAAGGGACGACCGCCCACTGCTGCCGCGATTGCCCGGCTTAGGCCCGAGGAATTGCGTGCGGCCGGCCTGTCGGGCGCCAAGGCCCGCTATGCTCATGATCTGGCGGCCCGAGTCGCCGACCGAAGCGTCCGTCTCGACCGGATTCATGAGAAAGCGGACGCCGACGTGATCGAGGAACTGACCCAGGTCCACGGCATCGGGGTCTGGACGGCGGAGATGTTCTTGATCTTCTCGCTGGGCCGGCCGGATGTTTTGCCCGTCGACGACCTGGGGCTGCGGGCCGCCCTGCAGCGTTTCGACGGCTTGAAAGAGCTGCCTACCAAGGGGCAGGTGCGAGAACGCGGAGCGGCCTGGGCGCCCTATCGCAGCGTCGGAACGTGGTACTTGTGGCAAAGTCTGAAGCTGGAAAGCGCATAGGACGGCACGTGCGCGCAGAGATGCGCCGGCAGCAACCGATCAGTCCACATCCCCCTCAACATTGTGCCTGATCGTGATGTCTGCCGGCGCAACGTCGCTTCGGCCCGAGGGTCGTTACGAAATCGTGTTGCCCACGTTCGAGAACACACCGCTGGCCCGCGTGCCGACGAAGCTGATCGCCGCCAGGCAGACCACGATGATGAGGGCAAGCATGACGGCGTATTCGACCGCCGTCGGGCCGCTCTCGTCCTTCAAGAACCGACGAACCGTTGCCAACATCACAGTCCCCTTCCAGAAAAATGAACCCTTGCCTGGTAGCCACCGTGACCGCCAAGCTTAGCCGTGCCGTCCCGGAGGGAACGACGCAGCTTCGGATAATGGACTGCCAGGAAGGGAAGTGCCCACCGAGCGGATCAGCCCAAAGAGTCAGGCCGATTCGCCGAGAGGCTGATCGGCCTGCAGGGAGTCCGGGGTGGACGTCTGGCGGGCTTCTCATCCCTTCGGCAGTCTGGCGACCCTTCCGTCAGCGTGACGGGGAGGGCCCATGACTTTGCGTCCCCGCCTTTCAGCGGGTTTGCCCTTTCGGGAACGAACGTGAGTTTGTACTCACTTCAACAGTCTAAGTTGCGCTCTCGCCATGTCAACACTTTTTCCCGAAGATTAGGTGATAGCTCCGCGCCACACGTGCCGCCCCACGCTCGGGTGCGCTGCAATGTCTTCTCGCTTAGTGGACTCATTCGATGCCCGACCTCATAGACCTGCGTAGCGACACAGTCACGCGGCCCACGCCGGCCATGCGCGCCGCCATTGCCGCCGCGGAAGTTGGCGACGACATTTTCGGCGACGACCCCACGATCAACCGCCTCCAAGACGTTGTGGCCGATCTGCTGGGCAAGGAAGCCGCCCTCTTCATGCCCACCGGGTCGATGTCCAATCAAACGGCCATCAAGACCCACACACGCCCCGGCGATGAGCTGATCTGCGATGCCAACGCCCACATCGTCCACTACGAGACCGGCGGCCCCGCGGCCCTCTCTGGCGTCATGTGCCGCACCATCGAAGCCGAGGGCGGACTCATCGAACTGGCCCAACTCGAGGGCGTGCCCCGCGGGCTCAACGACCACAACCCGCACACGACCCTGCTCTGTCTGGAAAACACCCACAACCGCGGCGGCGGCCGCATCTATCCGATCGAGCGAGTCGAAGCCATTGGTGCCTGGGCTCGCCGGCAGGGCCTGGCCCGCCACCTGGACGGCGCTCGGCTGATGAATGCCGTTGTTGCCACCGGCGTGCCAGCCCGGCGCTGGGCCGATTGTTTTGACACCGTGTCCATCTGCTTTAGCAAGGGGCTCGGGGCGCCGGTGGGCTCAGCCCTGGCCGGCCCGGCCGACTTCATCAAGCGGGCCCGTCGCAATCGCAAGATGCTCGGAGGTGGCCTACGGCAGTCCGGCGTGCTGGCGGCGGCCGCACTTTACGCCCTGGAGCATCACGTCGAACGGCTAGCCGAGGATCATCGCCATGCGCGGCTGCTGGCGGAGACCGCCGCCCAGCTCCCGGGCCTGTCCCTCTGGCCCGATGTGATCGAGACGAACATTCTGTATCTCAAGCTCGAACCACGGTTCGGCAACGCGGCCGACTTCGTCCATCGTCTCAAGGTGATGGGCGTGCTCGCCCTCCCGACCGGGCCCTACACCGTGCGACTGGTCACCCATCTCGACGTGAGTCGGGAGAAGGCGGAAACGGCGGCCCAGGTCATTGCCGACGCCGCCCGGGAACGCGCCGGCTAGCGACCTAAACCCGGGCCTGCCGCTCCTCGAGCAACTTGACGGCTTGCTGGGCGGCTCGGGCAACCGAAGGCTCATCCGTTCGGCTGGCGCAGGCACGCATCAGGGGTTCATGCGTGCGGTCGCCCAGGTCGGCAAGTAGAGGCAGGACATTCTCGAGGTCCTCGCCCCGCTCGGCAGCCTCCCCTAGGAGCGGCAGCGACGCCCGGCCGGCTCTAGTCAGGAGCATCCCCGCAAGCATGGCCTGAGTCTCGTGGCCGCTGCCCAAGTCCCCGACCAAACGCCGACCGGCAGAGCGCAGACCCAGTCCACGCCACAGCCCGTAGTGCCAAAGCGGTGCCACCCTTCGCCACCAGCTCACGCCTCTGCTCCTGTCCCGTGTTTGGTCTCCAGACCATTCTACAGGCGGTTGGCAAGCCGGTGCTCGCGCCAGACATCCGGATAATGAGTTGCCGAATGATCGAACGACATCGGCAGAATATGCTCTTCGATGCGGGGATCACTGAAACGCTGGCGGCCGCCATCCGCCAAGATGACCCAGTCATTTCGCACTCGGAACGAAACAATTCTGCGGACCCGACTGAAGTCCGGCAGCCAGCGTGCTGGATGTGCGGGCACACTGAGCAGGACCAGCAAATCGATTTCAAGTCCGTAATGGGTTGCCAGGAACGCCGCCGTGCCGCCGTGACTGTGCGCGACCAATATCGGGGGATGGGATGAAGGGCCGCGGCGCGCTTCGAGCCAGGCTACCAGCTCACGTGCGGCCAGGTCGCGGGCCGGGTGACTGTAGGCGCCCGTCCAATCGTACCGATCCGTTCCGCCATAGAGGTCGTTGCGCACTTCGTGGCCAAAGTAGGTGTGATAGTCTCCGCCGGGCTGCCACCATGGCTGTCGGCGGGCAAAGGTCCCATGTATGAGGAGCGACGTGCCGCGAGGGGGCCCGGGCGGCGCGCCCGGCCCCTCGGCTTCCCATTCCTTGGTCAGATCGTGGCTGGGGTTGGCCATGGCCAGAGCTTGCCTGGCCAACGGCTCGATGGCCGGGTCACCCGAGGTCGCACCGGCAGAAAGAATGCGCTCGACCTCCGGCGAATGCGCATCCATCAGGACGGCAGCCGCGGCCGCCGCGATGCGCACGGCCTCGTGGTCGCTGGCTAACTCTGCCAAAACCAATTCGGCGGCCGTGTCAGGTTCCTGCCGCGCGAATACTCGGCCAGCCAGATCGTGCTGCTTCTTCCTCTTCGTATCCGAACCTTCGGCCGAGGCAGCGTCGCGGGCAATCGCTCTGGTGGCCTCGTCACCGAAGGCCTGGAGTTGTCCAACTACTCCTGTCTCAAATTTCAGTTGCGGGATCTCGATATCGATTTCATTGCTGGAGTAAGTCGCAAAGTCTTCCTTTAGTTTCGAGGCGATTTCAGCCTCGGTCTGTGCCGGCGGTGGCGGCGGGACGGGCTGATCACCGGACTGCGCCGCCATCGCGCCAGCAGCTAACCCCTTACCTTTTGCGGCACCGTATTCCCTCATTAGGGCCAACTGCCGCCCTAGCCCCAAGAGGACAGTGATCTGCGAGGCCTGGCCTTCGAGATCGTCTCGGCCAAACGCATCGGGGCCAGAGACCGGCTTCGCCTTCCACCAAGTCTGAGGCTTCATGACGTCGCTCCGTTCCAGTATGGATTAAACTCGGACCTCACCTCCCTTGATCTCAATCAGAATGCAAACGCCCACCCTGCGCCCTCGGACTACGGCGCCGGCGTGGACGTGCCGAGGGGAGCGCGCCCTGCCTTCACTTCCTGTAAGCGCTGGCGATAGCGCTCGTAGAGCCGTGTCTGCTTGTTGTGGGGGTCGACGGGCACGCCGCCGATGAACAGGGCTTGCACCTGCGTGGTCGGCTGCAGCAGATCGCCGTCCGCCAGGACCAGGTTCGCGATACGACCCACGGTGATGGCGCCGAGCTTGTCCTCCACGCCGAGAATCTGTGCGGGGTAGAGCGTGACGGCCTTCAACCCTTCCTCGTAAGGCAGACCATAGGCGATGGCCATGGCCGCCTCGTAAGGCAGGTTGCGGCTGTTCGTTCCCCCCTCAGAGCGAATGCAGAAGGTAACGCCAGCCTCGTGCAACCGTGCCGGCCCCACGAACGGCGCATCGTAAGTGTCCCACATCTCCTGGGGCATCGTCATCACCGGCCCCACAATGACGGGGACATTGCGCTTCTTCAGTTCGTCGGCCACCTTCCACGCCTCGGTGCCGCCGCTGAGGATGACCTTGATATTCAGATCGTCCGCCACCTTGAGCGCTTCCATGATCTCAGCCCGCCTTTGGGCCTGAATGATGACGGGGCGTGCTCCGTTCGCATACGGAATCAGAGCCTCGAGCCGCGGGTCCAGGGGCGTGGCCGACCCCTTCTGCCGAGCGGCATCGTAGCGGACTGCTTGCTGGAACAACTCGCGAAGCTTGCGGAGCTTCTCCTCGCGCTGCCGGCGGGCCAAGGCACGGCCCACGGGCGGTCCACCGGGCGAACCCGTGAAGAAGGGCAGCCGCGAAGGAAAGTCGATCTGCAAAGCCAGCGGATCGACCAAGACCATCTCTTGGGGCACCCAGCCGCGCAGTTGCAGCAAGGCACTCTGGCCCGGCACGATGGAGCCGGTTGGCCGACTCACCACCGCCAGCACGCCGTTGGCCCGCGTGACGGGGATCAACTCCGAGTCGGGATTAATGCCGATGACGGCACGCAAGTCAGGCTGGAAGTCGCCACCTTCAGCAAAATCCTGGGTCTCCCGGGCCGAGTCGATTTCCGAGAGGCCGAGGATGGTGCCGGCGTCGATGAGGCCGGGGAAGAGTTGCAGCCCCTTGGCATCAACCACGGTTGCGTCGGCAGCCTTGAGGTTGGGACCCACAGCGGCAATCTTGCCTCCCTCGATGAGCACTTCTTCGCCGTGAATGGGGCTTCCGACCACGGGGTGGATGGTCGCCCCGCGGATGAGGTAGCGGCCCTTGGCATCCATGGGGATGGCCAGGTGCCGTAGCTCCGGCCCCCGGGCGGTGGGGACGGTAAACGGTGGGACGGCAGGGGGCGGCGCCGTTGGCCGCTCGAAGTAAACTTCACCCTCGATCAGCGTCATCTCACAGCGGGCAAAGCCGCTTAGCGGATGGGCATTGAAAAGGGCCAAGTCGGCATCCTTGCCCACTTCCAGGCTGCCGAGCCGATGATCGAGCCCAAGCTGCTGGGCCGCGTGGAGGGTGATGGTCTTCAGGGCGTCCGTCTCGCTCAGGCCGCCATACTTCATCACCTTGGCTGCCTCCTGGTAGAGGTGGCGCATCAGTTCGTTGCTATCGGACTTGAGCACGGCCGTGGCGCCTGCCTCCGTGAGCAGAGCAACGTTGTGCGGGATGGCATCGAACGCTTCGAGCTTGTAAGCCCACCAGTCCGAGAAGGAACTCAAGGAGCAGCTATGGGCGGCGACTTCGGCAGCCACCTTGTAGCCTTCCAGGCCGTGCTGAAGCGACTTGACCTTGAAGCCGAAGCGATCCGCCACCCGCAGGAGCATCAGAATCTCGTCGGCGCGGTAGCAGTGGCAATGAACGTGCAACTTGCCCGCCAGAATGTCGGCCAGGGCTTCGAGGCGCAGATCGCGGCGGGGCTCGACCACGGACTTGCCCGCCGCCTGCTCCCGGCGATACTCGTCCCAC
>CALLZJ010000145.1 GCA_937858435.1 uncultured bacterium | reverse complement strand
AGCTCATCTGGCACCGCTGCCCAGCCCGGCAACTGTACGGCTCCTCGGAGTCGGACACGACCTTCCATGACTCGTATTTCGCTTCGCCGTCCTTGATCTCCCGCTTCTCGGTACTGAGTTCGTCGAGGTTTTGGTTGTAACGGTAATAGGCCTCGACCACCCGGCCCGCAGGGCCGCTCTCCACCACCCGGCCCTTATCGAGCAGAAACGCGGACTTGCACAGGCGCTGAACGGCGGGCACGCTATGGGTCACGAAGAGAACTGTGCGGCCGTGCCGGGCGACGTCGCCCATCTTGCCCATGCACTTCTTCTGGAAGCCCGCGTCGCCAACGGCCAGCACCTCATCGACCAGCAGGATCTCAGGCTCCAGGTGCGCCGCCACGGCGAAGGCCAACCGCATGTACATGCCGCTGGAGTAGAACTTGACCGCGGTGTCGATGAACTTCTCGACCTCCGCGAAGGCCACGATCTCGTCGAAGCGGCGCTTGATCTCGGACCGTTGCATTCCGAGGATCGAACCGTTGAGGAAGACGCTCTCGCGGCCGGTCAATTCGGGATGAAAGCCCGTGCCCACTTCGAGGAGCGAACCGACTCGGCCATGAATGTAGGCACGCCCTTCGGTTGGCTCTGTGATGCGGGAGAGGATCTTGAGCAGCGTGCTCTTGCCAGCACCGTTGCGCCCAATGATGCCAACCACCTCGCCGGGTTCGATCTCGAAGTTGACGTCCTTGAGCGCCCAAAGGGTCTCCGCTGGAGGGCGGGACGGCGCCCGGCCCATGAGCCGACCGACGGCCCGCAGCGGCGCGGTGAACGTGCGGTTGATCGTCTCGCGCAGGGAGGAATAGGGTTCCCGTTGGCCGAGCCTGTAGCGTTTGCTCAGGTTTTCTGCGCGAATGGCGATGGTGGACATTGAGCCGTGCTGCGAAAGGGAAGGAACGCGGTCTACACCACGTCCGCAAAGGTTCGTTCCATGCGTCGGAAGAAGAAGAGCCCGCCGACCAAGAGGACGATGGTGGCCGTGGTCGAGACGGCGAGCGTCACCCCCGGGGCCGGCGTTCCGAGCAGAGCCCAACGGAACCCTTCCACAACCCCGACCATGGGATTCAGGCTGTAGACCCAACGCCAATGCTCAGGCACGATCGTTGTCGGATAGGCGATGGGCGTCAGGAACATCCAGACCTGGACGAGGAACGTGATCGTGTACTGCACGTCGCGGTAAAGGGCATTGAGCGCGGACAGCCAGATGCCGAAGGCGAAGGGCGTGACCAAAAGCACCTCGCCGGTGGCCAGCAGGCCGGCGAAGGTGTTGGTGGGCGTCAGCCGCAGCTCGCCCGCCTGCGCGGTGAGCGCGAAGTCCTCCGCCCGCCGGGCGTCCACGCCGCCGAGGAAGCGGATGCGGCCAGGGAGGGCCTGGACCTTCGTGGCGCGGATCGCCAGGGGCGGGGCGGTGGGGGCCGCGGCGGTTAGCCGCGGTGCGCGCAAAGGCGAAGAGCTGCCACGGCAGCAGACCGCAGAAGACATAGAGCGCGTAGGGGTAGTCGCCGCCCAGCCGCTTGTTCAGCCCGCCGAGAACACCAAAGAACAGGCTGAAGATCAACATGGTGAGAACGGGCTGGAGAATGGCCCAGGCCGCTCCCAGTGCGGTCTGCTTGTAGCGGATCGAGATGTCGCGGTAGGTCAGGAAGTAGAGCAGCTCGCGGAAGCGCCACAGCTCGGCGAGGTCGATGGCCCGCCAACCGCTGGTGGCTTGGATCACGAGGGGCGCTGGCGTGGCCGCCGGCGGACCCGCCGCCTCCGGGGCTGGAACGGGTGCCTGCTCGAGAACTGGTAAGTCCGTGATGCTCATCTTGACCGGAATGGAACGGCTGTTACACCGCTAAGTGTCGTAACGTTCTGCCAGATAATGCCTTAAGGTGATCGTCTCTGCGTGAAGGGCGCAGACTCCGTCCCCGTGGGTGACATGGCCCCAATGCCAAAGTCGTCTAGCATGGACAGTTTAGGGTAAATTGACCCAATTAGGCCGTCAATAGGCCGGACCGGAATTACCCCAGAAGTTCAAACTCCCAAGGCGTGGCATGCACACCGCAGCGGCTGTGCCGATTCGGATCAGTTCGAATCAAAATCGTGGAGGGGATTTCAGGACAAGCTGGTTGGCGAGCGCCAAAGACTCCAGTGTACCGGCGTCGGTCCAGTAGTCCTCGAGGAAGCTGCAGCCGAGCCGACCCTGCGACAGATACCAGCGGTTCACGTCCGTGATTTCCAACTCGTTACGCCAGCTCGGCTTGAGCGTCTTGACCACGCCAAAAACGTCTGCCGGGTAGGCGTAGATGCCGGCCACGGCCCAGTGGCTCTTGGGGTGGGCGGGCTTCTCTTCGATACCCACGATCTTGCCGGCATTGATCTCGGCCACGCCGTACCGGCCGGGGTCGGGGACTTCCTTGAGGGCGATCCAGGCGTGGTCCGGGTAGGCCTCGGCTTCCTTGACAAAGGACGCCAACGAGTCGCCGAAGATATTGTCACCCAGGATCACCAGCGAGCGGCAGCCCTGGCTAAAGAGTTCCGCCAGCCCGAGGGCCTGAGCGATGCCGCCTGCCTCATCCTGGACGCGGTAAGTCAGACTGCATTGCTCTTCACGGCCAGAGCCCAGGAGCTCCACGAAGTCGCCCATGTGCTCGGTGCCGGAGACCAGAAGAATGTCTCGGATGCCGACGCCGATGAGCTTGCGGAGCGGATGGTAAACCATGGGGCTAGGCCCCACGGGCAGCAGGTGCTTGTTGGTGACCTTGGTGAGTTCACCTAGCCGCGTGCCTTTGCCGCCAGCCAGAACGATGCCGCGCCAGGTTGGATTCATGTCGTAGAAGGTAAATGTCCAGGGGACGCTTGGCAAGGGCGATGATTGCCGACGCCGGGCTGTTGCGACAGAATACAAGAAGCACAAGTCCCAGCCACCGAGGGCGTATGAACACGCCGAACCCCGCCGCCGACCCCACTCCCCCAGTGAATCGTGCCAACGAATGCGGCTCCACGCTGGACCACTTGGGCGATCCATCGCTGGCCTTGAGCTTCGGGGCACCCACGCCGAACGACAAGCCGACCATCGAATTGGCCGGCGCGTCGGGTTCGTCCTTTCCGACCATTCCGGGCTACCAGGTGAAGGCGGTCCTCGGCCGGGGCGGCATGGGAATTGTCTACCTGGCGGAACAGACGGGGCTGGGGCGCGACGTGGCCCTGAAGATGGTGCTCGATAGCCGCTTTGCTTCCGAGCATGCCAAGGCCCGCTTCCTGGCTGAAGCCGAATCGCTGGCCAAGGTTCGCCATCCCAACATCGTTCAAGTTCACGAGTGTGGGCAGTGGGAGGGGCATCCGTTCTTCTCCCTTGAGCTGGTCGACGGTGGCAGTCTCGATCGATTCATCCTGGGTCGGCCGCAAGAGCCGCGGGCCACGGCGGCCTTTGTGGCCAAGATCGCGGACGGCATGCAGGCGGCTCACGATCAAGGAATCATCCACCGGGACCTGAAGCCAGCGAACGTGCTCCTCGCCTCCAGCCCGCGCAGTGGCAGTGGCGACGCGTCCGGGGCAGCAGCAGATTCTGATCGGCTAGCCCGGCTACGGGGCACGGCTCAGGCACTGGCACGCGGCAGCATCAGCAACCTCGAGGATGCGACTCCCAAGATCACGGACTTTGGTCTGGCCAAGAACCTGGGGGCTGGGCTCGGCCTCACCGCCAGCGGCGAGGTCCTCGGTACGCCCAACTACATGGCGCCAGAGCAAGCTTCGGGAGAAAGACAGGTCACGCCTGCCACCGACGTCTATGCCTTGGGCGCCATCCTGTACGAGATGCTCACGGGCCGACCACCCTACACCGGCGACGACGTCCTGCAGATTCTCCTCAAGGTCATCTCGAGCAGTGCGACTCCGCCGCGCGAGCTGCAGCCTGGCCTGCCCCGCGACCTGGAGACCATCTGCCTCAAGTGCCTGGCCCGGGTACCGAGCGAACGCTACCCGTCCGCAGCCGCTTTGGCCGAAGACCTCCGGCGCTTCCTGGATCACCGCACGATCCAGGCCCGCCCCGCCACCCGGCGGGAGCGGGTCGTGAAATGGTGCCGGCGTTACCCGACGGCTGCCGCCCTTATCTTGGTCTCCACGCTGGCGGCCGTGGTTGGGACGACCCTCGCCTTCTGGGCCAATACGGCTCGGGCCGAGGCGATTGCCGAACGGAATGCCAAGGAACAGCAGCGGCGGCTGGCCGATCAGGCCCGCTCCGACGCCGAGTTGCGCCGGGCCGAAGCACAAGCAGTGCTGACCTTTGTGCAGCAGAGAATTTTCGCAGCGGCTCGAACGGTTGACGCGGAAGGGGGACTGGGACGCGAGGTCCAGCTCAAGGAGGCGATTCGCGCTGCACTGCCAAGTCTGGAGCGTGACTTTTCCGAGCAGCCCCTGATCGAGGCTCAGCTTCGGGCCATGGTCGGCGAGGCCTTCTTTGACCTCGGCGAATTGGACGTGGCCAGTGCCATGATCGAACGAGCGGTCGAGCTGTTCATGAAGGAACTTGGCGCGGATGACCCGGCGACCCTCAGCGCTCAGACAGTTCTTGCAGCCTGTCGAGCGGGGCTCGGAAAACACGCCGAGGCCCGAGATCTCTTTGAAGACATTTTGCGGCGGCGCCTGGCCCTGCAGGGGCCGCAACACTCCCAGACACTGCAAGCCATGCAAAACCTGGCCAGCGTGTTTGGGTCGCTGGGTGACTTGCCGAAGGAACTCGAACTACTCCAAGAGGTGAAGCGGCGCCGGCTCGCCACGCTCGGGCCCCGGCATGAGGAAACGTTAGCCGCCGTGCAGGCCAAAGCAGTCTGCCTCACCAAGATGGGACGCTTAACCGAGGCGCTCGAACTACACCAGGAAACGCTACGGCTGCGCCGCGAAATCCTGGGGCCGCGGCATGCCGATACTCTCGTCAGCATGATTAATCTGGCTCATTGCTACGCCAGGCTCCGGCGAACGGTTGAGGCCTGTGCCTTGGAAGAAGAGGCGCTGCCGATCCTCGAGGAACGGCTTGGGCCCGATCACCCCCGGACGCTCAACACGATGAATAACCTGTCCCTTTCCTATGCCGAGCTGGACCGGGCCGAAGATTCCCTGAAGATGGGCCAGGAAGTGCTGCGTCGGCGGCAGAAGAAGCTGGGCGCCTATCACCCCGACACCCTGGCAAGCATGCACAATGTGGCCGTGGCCCTGTTCGATCTGGGTCGATTCGCCGAGGCGCTCAAGATCAACGAAGAGACCCTCAAGCTGCGCCAGCAACACATGGGGCACGACCATCCTGAGACGCTGGTGACGATGACCAATCTCGCCTATTGCTTGACCGGACTGCAGCGCCATCGGGACGCGCTGAAGGTCTATGAAGAAGTTCTGGTGCTGCTCAAGGCTCGGCATGGTGAGGATCACCCCGAACTGGCCGATACGCTGATCGGCATCGCCAACAGCTATGAGGCCCTGGGTCAGCACGAGGCTGCGCTCCAGAACTACGAGAAATCCTGGCAGATGCGGCGGACCCGCTTCGGACCGATTCACTCCGAGACGCTTTCGAGTCGGTGGGGAATCATTGAATCACTCATCGCACTCGAGCGGCAGGAGGAGGCGCTGCCACTCATCGAGGAAACCCTAAAGGAAGCAGCTCAGGCCCTGGCGCGAGGTCAGGCGCTCTTGCCGCCCTTGGTCCCGCGGCTCTTTGAACTGCGTCTGACCCTCTGCCGAAAGAAGGGCGACGCGGCTCGCTGTCTGGCAGCAGCACAGGAATGGGAAGCTCTGGGACTGCCGGATGCCGGTAGCCTCTTCAGTGCGGCTTGCTTCCGTGCTGTGGCCGCGGAACTACTAGCCAAGTCGGAAACTTCCGACGCTGCTCAGAAGGCCAAGGAACAAGCGGATCTGGCCATGGACTGGCTGATCCGGGCCACGGCCGCGGGGTTCAACGACAAGCGCAAGATTGAAGCCAATCCCTATCTGGCTAGTCTCCGGCGCCGCGACGACTTCCAAAAGCTCCTTGAGACGCTGCCCGAAGCGGGCGAGTTCCCCACGCCGAACGGCCAGCCACCGCTACGCGACTGAGCATAGCGACCTCAGGGCTCGCGGTTTGCGTACTTCGCCCAGACTTACCCCTGCGGTTCACCCCGCCTTGAGACAGGTCGTCAATCCTGGTACCATCCGGCCGCTCAGCCCGTGGGTCAAGGAAGGCCCCCATGATCTCGATCGTCATTCCCTGCTTCAATGAGAGCGCGGTGCTCCCCCAACTCGTGGCCCGGGTGGAAGCGGCTGCGACCACTTGGGACGTCGACCATGAGGTCATTCTGGTCGATGACGGCTCCACGGATGACACTTGGAAGCAAATCCAGCGTTGCCAACGGCGGCTGCCGCACTGGAAGGGGATTCGTCTGGCTCGGAACTTCGGTCAGCAGGCGGCCATCGGAGCGGGCCTGCATGCTGCCAAGGGGGCCGCGGTCGTTATCCTCGATGCCGACCTGCAGGACCCACCCGAGCTGGTAGCCGATTTCGTCGCTCACTGGCGTCAGGGGGCCGAGGTCGTCTACGGCATTCGCACCGACCGCCCGGAAGCCTGGTGGAAGCGGTGCTGCTATCGGGCCTTCTACTGGCTGTTACAACGACTCGCCGACTGTCCCATTCCATTGGATGCCGGTGATTTCTGCCTCATGGATCGCCGGGTGGTGGCGGCTCTGAAGGCCTGTCAGGAGCAGCGACCGTTCTGGCGGGGACTACGGGCCTGGGTCGGCTTTCGGCACGTCGGCGTTCCCTACGCCCGGCACAGTCGCCAGGCAGGCGCTTCTCAGTACACCCTCCGCAAGCTCTTCCAACTCGCCTGGGATGGCCTGGGAAGCCTGACGCAGCTTACCACGCTGGTGCTCTGGACGCTCGTGGCGGTGGCCTGCCGGGGGCTAGCCACCCCAGCGGTGGCCCAGCCAACGAGCGGCACGGGGCCCGGGGACTGGGGCTGGATGTTAATGGGGACGTTGCAACTCCTGGCCCTCGCCATCCTGGGAGGGCAGCAGCAGCGGGTCTTGGATGAGGTTCGGCGCCGGCCGCGCTGGCTGGTGTCAGCCAGGGTGGGCATGGCACGCCGCCGGTGCGATCGCATGCCGCCGCGCGGGCCCCGGACGTGGGATCCCGGTCGGCGGGTGTCGGCCTAGCCTTCAGTGCTCTTTGTGGCTTCCTTGCGCGCCCGGTTCATGCGCAGGTTAATCCCCAGGTCCGTGGGGAACTTAGGCTTGCGCCGCCGTTCCGCCTTGATCCGGACCTTGCGCTTCTTCATCGCCTTGGTTTCGGGGCGAATGCCACCCATGGAGCTCTCCTTGGCCGACTAGGACTTGGCTTCGCCGTCCGCCGCCTGGGCCTTGTTGCCGTAGTTGGAACCGAACTTCTTGCGGAAGCGGTCGATGCGACCCGTGGCGTCGACGTACTTCATCTTGCCCGTGAAGAACGGGTGCGAAGCACTCGAAATGTCCAACTTGACCAGCGGGTACGACTTGCCGTCTTCCCAAACGATCGTTTCCTTGGAGTCGATCGTGGAGCGAGTCAGGAAGGCGAAATTCGCCGATGCATCCTGAAACACGACTTCCCGGTACTTGGGGTGAATGCCTTCCTTCATCGCTGCTCTCTCCGTGCCGAGGCCGGTCAGGGACCGCCTCAGTGGCGTGTCTTGGAAAGCAGCCATTCTAGCGGTAGACCTGCCGTCGCGGCAAGGTCCGTAGGCTGACCGCTTCAAATAGGAAGCAACCACATGCTCCGGGACTGCATCCCCAGGCCTCGGCAGGGTTGATCCACGGGGTCTCCACGGCCTGCCGGCGGGGGTTCCCGGGCTCGCCACGGGGGCTCCACGCGTCTGGGCGCTAGCCCCAGAGCGGTCCAGCGGGGGGGCCGCGGGGGTTCT
>CALLZJ010000144.1 GCA_937858435.1 uncultured bacterium | reverse complement strand
TTCTGCGCAACGTTCTTTACGCCATCGGAAACTCGGGCGAGCCCCGGCTGGCCGGCGGCACTGCCGAGCGCCAGGAACATGTATCCCAGTTGGCTGACGGTCGAGTAAGCCATGACCCGCTTGAGATCGGTCTGGGTCAGGGCGATGAGAGCAGCGAGCAGAGCCGTGAAGCCGCCAATGCAAGCGACCACAAGCTGGACCTGCGGCGCCTGGACGAAGAGCGGGGTGGCACGGGCCACGAGGTAGACGCCGGCCGTGACCATGGTGGCGGCATGGATCAAGGCCGACGCCGGGGTCGGCCCTTCCATCGCATCCGGAAGCCAGACGTGGAGCGGAAACTGTGCGGACTTGCCCACGGCTCCGATGAAGAGACAGAGGGCGATGGCACCGGCAAGCCAGGTGCCAACCCCCAGGTGCGGCGCTCCCGAGAAGACCGGCCCCATGTCCAGCGTGCCGAAGGTGGACCAGATCAGGAACAGGCCGATGAGCAACCCAAAGTCGCCGACGCGATTGACGAGGAAGGCCTTGCGGGCGGCAGCCGCCGCCGCTGGGCGTTCAAACCAGAAGCCGATCAAGAGATAGCTGCACAAGCCCACGCCTTCCCAGAAGACGTAGAGCAGCAGGAAGTTGCTCGCCATGACGAGCATGACCATGCAAAAGACGAAGAGGCAAAGGGCCGCATAGAAACGCGGATAGCCCGGATCGTCGTGCATGTAGCCCACGGAGAAGATGGCGACCAGGAGCGCGACGAACGTCACGGTGCAGAGCATGGTCGCCGTCAGCGAATCGGCGAAGAGGCTGACACTGACGCTGAAGTTACCGATGCTGACCCACTCATAGCCGACCGCCAGGGCGCCGCCTTCGGGTACCCGCGCCAGTGCCGAGAGGGCCATGATGAACGCGTAGCCCAGGGCGATGATGGCCGGCCAGTGGCTGCGCTGCTTCATCCAGCGGTTGCCCAAGGCAGCGGTCAGCAGGGCCGCCGCCAGGGGCAGCACGGCGATCATGACCAGGTTTTCCGTGATCTTACCCACGGGCTTCCTCCCCCGGAGGTTGGCTCGTCGGCGTCGAGGCGGCAGGCTCAGGCAACGGCGGGATCGAAGGCGGCACCGGGACCGGACGCCGGCCCGCCGGCGTCAGGCGCGGATAGGCCACCGGCACCACGACGGGATGGGCTTCCTCGAGCGGCTCCAAGTCGACCACCGGTTCCAGTCCCGGCTCGCGCAGGTCTTGCCAGACGCTGACGTCCAGCGAGCGCCGCTGCCGGTAGAGCACCAGGATGAGAGCTAGAGCCAGGGCGGCCTCGCAGGCCGCAACCGTGAGCATGAACACTATGAACGCCTGCCCCTCGAAGCTGCGGAAATGGGCGCCGAACGCCACGAGGTTTAGGGCTACCCCCTGCAGCATCATCTCCCCGGAGAGGATCATGACGATGAGGTTGCGGCGGGCCACGAAGCCGATCGCCCCCCAGCAGAAGAGGACCCCCCCAACGATCAGGGAGTTATGGGGGGCGGGCCCGCTCATGCCTCGGCCTCCCCTTGGCGGCGCGTGATCAGAATCGCTCCCAGGGTCGCCATGAGCAGCAGTGTGCCGGCAAGCTCCACGGCGTAGAGGTAGTCCCCGAAGAGGGCCCGGCCCAGCCCCGTGACGTAGCTGCTGCCCGGGTGCTTGCGCGTGAGGGGCGAGATGTGCGGCGTCACGGCCTCTGGGATGCGCAACTGGCCCAGATACTGGCTATGAGCGGCTTCGAATTCATCCGTGAGTGCGAACAGGGCCTGGGCGCCGGAGCGGACTTCGCCAGCGTTCTGCCGGGCCGCGGCCAGTTGCAACTGCCGGACCAACTCCGCCGCCTGCTGGGCTCTCTCGGCCATCAGCGGCCAGGCCGGTACCCGCCGGGCTTCGTCCACGAGCAGGTCCGTGAACGTGAGCGGTCCGCCCACGTTGAGCCTGGCCAGGGCGGGTTCAATCTGGGCGGCCTCCCCGCTTTCCAGCAGGCTGATCGCTTCCTGAAGCCGATCACGCAATTCGGACAAATGGGACGTCGGCCGGTAGGTCACCTCGACGGCATAGAGCAAGCCGCCGAGCAGAAGAAACCCTGCCAGGCTGGCCAGGAAAGGCTCCCGAGAGCGGCGATCGTATTCGGCTTGCCCCGACTGCTGGGCCAGCATGATCACGAACATGAACGTGACGATGATGGCCCCGGTGTAGACCGTAATGGTCGCCACGGCCAGGAAAGGGGCCGATTGGAGCAGGAACAGCCCGCACGTGGCCAGGATGACCAGAGCGAACCAGAGAGCCGCATAGACGGGGTTGGTTTGCAAGATCATGGCGGCGCCGGCGAGGATCGCCAGGGCAGAGAAAGCACAAAAGAGCAGGTCGAAGGCCAGCGGCACGTTGGGCCCCGTGAACCGGGGCATGAGAAAGCCGGCGATGACGACGGACCCGATGCCGACAGCCGCCGCCAGCAGGGTCTGAGGCCGCCGCGCCTTGGGGAGGAGCTCCCAAATCGCGATGAAGCCCAGCACCAGCGGCAACAGGAAGAACCAACGATCAGCGATCCACAGCAGAAAGCTCAAGGTGGGCAGCCTTTAGGTCGCCTGCAAATGCGAACGCCGCTGGCGCTCGGAATAGCCGGGGTCGTCCAAGTCTCGGGACATGATACGACCTCGCCGCCCCGTGGGGAGTGCTTCCCCGTCGCGGACTGACCCGGGCTAGCCGTCGCCGACCTCATCGAGCAAATGACCCAACTTTTCCTTCTTGGCGAGCAGGTAGCGGCGATTGGCCGTGGTGGGCGGCATCTCGATCGGCACGCGTTCCACGATCTTCAGCCCGAAGCCGTCCAGACCCACCACCTTCTTGGGGTTGTTCGTGAGCAGGCGGATCTGGCGGATGCCCAGGTCGGCGAGGATCTGAGCGCCGATGCCGTAGTGCCGCAGGTCGGCCGAGAAGCCCAGCCGATGGTTCGCCTCGACCGTGTCCAGTCCCTGTTGCTGCTGGAGTTGATAGGCCTTGAGCTTATTGAGTAAGCCAATGCCGCGACCCTCCTGCCGCATGTAAAGCAGGGCGCCCCGGCCCGCGGCAGCGATCTGGGCCAGGGCCTGATGGAGTTGGGCCCCACAATCGCACAACTCGCTGCCCAGGATGTCGCCAGTCAGGCATTCGCTGTGCATGCGCGTCAACACCGGCTCGGCCTGCTCGTGCACCGTGCCGTCGCCGCCCACCAAGCCGATGCCGCCCAGCCTCAGAGCCAGGTGCGGCTCCGGGTCGACGACCGATTGGTAAACGAACAGGTCGAAGACGCCGTGGCGCGTGGGGAGCTGGATGGTCAGTTCCCGCTGGATGAGCTTCTCCCGGCTCCGGCGGTAATTGATGAGGTCCTCAATCGTGCACAGCTTCAACTGATGCTGTCGGCAGAACTCCCGCAGCTCCGGAACCCGGGCCATACGGCCGTCCGGCGTCAGGATTTCGCAGATGACGGCGGCTTCCTGGAAGCCGGCGAGTCGGGCCAGGTCGGTGCTGCCTTCGGTATGCCCGGCCCGCACGAGCACGCCGCCCGGCTGGGCCCTTAGACCGTCGACGTGCCCCGGTCGCACGAGATCGTTGGCCGTCGTCTTGGGGTCAACGGCCACTTGGATGCTGCGGGCGCGATCGTGGGCCGAGGTGCCGGTCGTCACGCCGAGCCGGGCATCGAATTTGACGGTGAACGCGGTGCCCGTCCGCGTGGTGTTGATGGCGGTCTGCGGCTCCAGGTGCAGCCGTTCACATATGGAAGCAGACATGGCCAGGCACAAAAGGCCCCGCCCATGGACCAGCATGAAATTGACCGCATCGGGCGTGATCCTCTCCGCCGGCAGCACCAGATCGCCTTCGTTCTCCCGGTGTTCGTCGTCGACCAGGACGATCATCCGGCCGGCCTTGAGTTCCTGGAGAGCTTCCTCGATGGAGCAGAAGCCTTCGGCATGACGTGTCATGGAGCCATCCGGGCGAGGTTGGGGAGTGAGCGGCAAACGCTACTGCTATTATGCAAGTTGCCGTGCGGATGTGGCCTGGGGATCGCCCCATCCCGGGACTGAGGGGCTTAGTCAAATCTGCTGGTGGAACACCTCAAAAAAGGGGACCACAACCGGGTTGTATACGTCCGTTCATTATGTTAGACTACGGAGTTTAGTTGGGCGATCAGGAGGGCAAAAGGGTGAAGTCCGACTGCCTCCCCGAGCCCGAAACCGGCGCCCAGAGGCGTGCAGAAGCCTAGAAACCCTGTGAAATCGCCGTGGCGCATGCGTCCGAGAGCGTGAAACCCCCTCCTGGCGACCCTCTGGAACGCTCTGGCGCTCGCGTCCTGAAGCGTGGAGACGCGTGGAAACCCCATGGCAAGCCCTGGAGACGCCGTCGGCGGGGCTTAAAACGGCTCGGGTTAGGGCACGTTGGCAGTTGCCGCCGCCCGGCTCGTCGTGGCGACCGGGGCCTTGCGAAACTCCATGCTATCGGTCACGGACCCCAGTCGCAGCGTCAACAGGTCGAGGATGTAGTTCTGGTAGAGCTTCCAGGGAGCCTTGGAGCCCTGGCGGGGAAGCTCGGCGATGGAACGCTGGACGTAGCCCGAGGTGAAGTTGATGAGCGGCTCTTCTTCCAAATGGGCCGCCGCCCGGGGCCGGCATTGCTGGTAACCCTTGCGGTCCATGTAGTTGAGCAGCCGGCAGACGTAGCGGCAGACCAGGTCGCACTTGAGCGTCCAGGATGCATTCGTGTAGCCCATGGCAAAGGCCAGGTTGGGCACGTCGCTGAGCATCATCCCCTTGTAGACCTTGCTCCGCGGCGGATCGAACGGCTTGCCGTCCACCTCCAAGCGGGCGCCGCCCATTAGCAGCATTTTGAGTCCCGTGGCCGTGATGATGAGGTCCGCTTCGATTTCCTTCCCCGAGCGCAGCTTGAGGCCGGTCTCGGTGAAAGACTCGATCTGATCCGTGACGACGCTGACCTGGCCCGAGCGGATCGCCTTGAACAGGTCGGCATCGGGGACGATGCACAGACGCTGGTCCCAGGGGTCATAGGGCGGGGTAAAGTGAGTCAGATCGGCTTCGGGCCCCAGTTCCCGCCTCACACCCCGGCGGATGACCCACTTAACGAAGCGGGGCGTCCGCCGCGACAAGATGTAGAAGAGCATGCTCTGCATCACGTTCTTCCAACGGACCAGCCGGTAGGAGACACGAGCCGGCAGCCATTTGTGGGCGAAGGCCGCCCAGGGGTCGTTATTGGGCAAGGAGACGATGTAGGTCGGCGTCCGCTGCAGCATGGTGACATGGGCTGCCGACTTGGCCAGTTCGGGGACCAGCGTCACGGCGGTCGCCCCGCTGCCGATAACGGTCACCCGCTTGCCGGCATAGTCCACGTCCGGGGTCCATTTCTGCGGATGGACCAGCCGGCCCTGGTAGCGCTCGACTCCGGGCAACTCTGGGGTGTAGCCCTCGGCGTAGTCGTAGTAGCCCGTGCAGAGAAAGAGGAAGGAGCAGGTGAATCGGCACGGCGTCCGCTCGGGGCCCTGTTCCACGTCGACCGTCCAGCGGGAGTCGGCCGAGGACCAAGAGGCCCCCACCACTCGGTGGCCGAAGCGGATCTTCTTGTCGATGCCATACTCGGCCGCCGTGTCCTTGATGTACTGCAGAATGGCCGGGCCGTCGGCGATCGCCTTGCCCTCCCGCCAGGGCCGGAAGGGATAGCCCAAGGTGAACATGTCCGAGTCGGACCGGATCCCGGGATACCGGAACAGGTCCCAGGTGCCACCGATGGTGTCCCGTCCCTCGAGCAGGGCGAAGGACTTGCCCGGGCACTCGGCTTGCAAATGGTAGGCGGCCCCGATGCCGGACAGGCCGGCACCGACCAAGAGGACGTCGAAATGTTCAGCGGTCATGCGGCCCCGAGTTCGCGTCGAGGGGCGTCACGAGCCGCGGCACCGGGCCACGTCCCTGCGCCCCAGCCTGGGTCAGCTTGTTACGGCGCGGTCACCTTGCCTTCGTCCGGCTCGTAGAGCTTGGCGAAGTGCTTGTCCCATTTGGCAATGATCGCCTTGCGGCGCACCGAGAGCTTGGGCGTCAGTTCGTCATCCTGAATGCTGAGCGGCCGACCGAGCATGAGGAACTTCTTCCCCCGTTCGGGCTGGCTCACCGCCTGCATCAGATGCTCGACCCGCTGTTGGAAAAAGGCATGCAGCGGCGGACACTTGACAAACTCGCCGTCCCGCTGCACCTGCCAGCCCTTTTCCGCGCAGACCTTCTCGACCAACGGCCAATTGGGCACGAGGATGGCCGTCACGAAGGGACGGGCATCGCCGTAGATGACCGCGTGCTCCAGATGCGGGTCGGTGAGCAGCAGCCGCTCCAGCTCCGCCGGGGCGACGTTCTTGCCGCCCGAGGTCACGATCAGGTCCTTCTTGCGATCGGTGATGTAGAGGAAGCCGTCCTCATCGAGCTTGCCCACGTCCCCCGTATGAAACCAGCCGTCGGCGTCGATGACCTCGGCCGTCGCCGCCTCGTTCCGCCAATAGCCCTTCATCACGTGAGGGCCTCGGGTCAGAATCTCACCGTCGGCGCCGATCTTCACTTCCACGTCGGGCAGCATCTGGCCCACCGAGGGCAGCTTGAAGTTCTCTTTGCGATTGAAGCTGATGACCGGTGCGGTTTCGGTCAGGCCGTAACCCTGGAGCAGCTTGATGCCACAGTCCTTGAAACCCTCCGCGATGGTGGCGCTGAGGGCGGCGCCGCCGGAGGAGAGCCATTTGAGACGGGTGCCGAACAAGGCGGGCAGCTTCTGCTTTCGCACTTCCGGCGGCAGGGGTCCCACCAGGGCCCAGATCTTCTCATAGAAGCGGGGCACGGCCGTCATCCAGGTCGGCTGAATCGCGGCCAGGTTCCGCAGCAGCGTTTCCTGGTTCTCCGCGACGGCCACGGTCGCCCCGCACATCATCGGCGCGTAGTGGTCGCAGGTCCGGGCGTAGATGTGGCTATAGGGCAGCCAACTGAGTTGAATGTCGTCGGGTTCCAGGCTCGAAACCTTGAGCATTCCCTCGGCATTGGAGAGCAGGTTGCCGTGCGTCAGCATGACGCCCTTGGGATTGCCCGTCGTGCCACTGGTGTAGATGACGGTGGCCAAGTCGGCCCGAGTCCGCTGGGCAATGCGCTCGCGCACGGCGGCACGGCCAGCGTCGCCGCGCTGGGCTCCTCGTTGCCGGAGGCCGGCCCAGGTGTAGTGCTTGATCCGGACGCCGTCCCAACGGACCGGCTCGAAGGAGATGATGAACTCCAGGAGCGGCAAGGCATCGAGGATATGGAGGATCTTGTCGGCCTGGGCCTGAGTGCTGACGAAGATGCCGCGGGACTGGCTGTGGTCGATCTGGTACTGAGCCTGGCCCGGGACGAGGGAGGCGTGGAGAGGCACGTCGGCGCAGCCGGCCGCCAGGATGGCCACGTCGGTCACGAGCCACTCGAACCGGTTCTCGGAGAAGATGGCGACCCGGTCGCCGGCCTGCATGTCGAGGCTGATGAGGCCAGCGGCGAGTTCATCCACGGCCCGGCGGTAGTCGTTCCAGGAGAAGTCCTGGTAGAGGCCGTCGAGTTTGTGCCGCAGGGCGGTGCGGGGGCCAAGCCGCTCGGAAACGTCCAGGTGCATGGCGGCGAGGTTGGGAAAGGAAGCCATGGTACGACCCTCGCAGGGAGCCCAGGGGGACCGAGTCCGTTGGGAGCCGATTATAACCAGCCGGCGCCGCCGTGCCAGTCGCATTGGCCGCGCGCGGAACATGGGCGAGCCAAAATCGCCAGGCGGCCCCTTGCCCTTAGGGGAAGAATGAGAGCAGGTGGCAGGCGGAGCATTCGTCAGGGCCGGTACGGTCGGCACGGTTGGCATGCCCGACTTTCCTAGTCGCCGTCGCCCCCCTCAAGTCCCTAGGCATGGCGATTCGATGACAATGCTCGTAATCGACACGACTTGAGCATGGCGCATGGGCGGCACGCTCAAGGGCAAGGCGAACCTTGCCAAAGCACTCTTCGGAATCTGGGGAACAAGCTGAATCGGCGGAAGCTGCGGCAAACCACGAAAAATCCCCAAGGTACAGGCCTTTTCGTAATCGTGGTTGGCTCCCCAGGCCGAATAGGAAAATACGCGAAGCGCTCTGCAAGCGGTGCGCTCGGCGACCTTGGGCCGTTCAGGAGGGATGTACGGCCCCGGCCCCGAATCGCTCCGCTCCAGATACCTCGCCGCGTCGTCACGGGTGCCCGCCCACCCCAAGCTACGCGGAACGGCAAGCCGGACCTTCCCGCTGCTCGGGTCTGGCCCACCGTGCGGAACCCTAACGAGACTGGAGCCTGCCATGAGGAAAGTGTTCACGACCGGCCAAGTCGCCAAGATCTGCAAGGTGGCGCCGCGCACGGTCAGCAAGTGGTTTGATTCCGGACGGCTGCGCGGCTATCGCATCCCGGGCAGCCAGGATCGTCGTATCCCGCGCGAGAACCTGATCCGCTTCCTCAAAGAACACGGCATGCCGCTCGGCGAGCTCGAAGAAGAGGGTTGGCACAAGATCCTCATCATCGGCGCCGACAAGATGTTCATCGACAAGGTCAAGAACCTCTTGCCCGAGGATGACGACTACAAGTACGAAGTCGCCAACAGCGGCTTCGAAGCCGGCATCCAGGCGGAGAGCTTCCACCCCGACACCATCATCATCGACCTGGCTATGGGCCGCAGCGAAGGGCTGCAAATCGTGCAGAACCTCCGCCGCAACCCCGCCTATGGCGAGACGCTGATCGTCGGCCTGGCCCTCGAAGATGAAGCCAGCCCGGATGCCCTCAAGAACTTCGGCTTCAACGAGATCTTCAAGAAGCCCTTCGACGTCGCTCTGCTCGGCAAGCGCATCGCCTCCCTGGTCGATGAGAAGCGCGCCGATCTCTAGTCCGACGTGACCGTTCGCACTCATTCAACCCCGTGGCCAACCGGCCGCGGGGTTTTTCGTTTCCCCTCTCAGTCGGCGCCGCTTCGTCCCTGCCCTCGGCCAGACCGCTCGGACCTGTCTCGCCGGCTAAGCCAAACTCCGCTTCTCAGCATGGACCGGTTCGGCTATGCTCGCCCCGCAGCCGTTGCGCCGCGCTCCTTGCCCCTTTTGTGCAGCTTCCGCCGGCGCGTTCCTCCTTGGAATTCATGGCATGTACAAGCTTGTTCTGTGCTGGCGTTACTTGCTCACGCGGTACCTTGCGCTGGCCTGCGTCGTCAGCGTCATGCTCGGCGTGGCCACGCTGATCGTCGTCAATGCCGTCATGGGCGGCTTCGCCAACAAGCTCATGACCCGCATCCGCGGGCTGCAGTCCGACATCATCATTGAACATCGCAACTACGACGGGATGGAGAACTTCGCCCGCAAGGTCGAACTGGTCAAGCAGGTGCTCGGCGACGAAGTGGCCGCCGTTTCGCCGGTCATCGAGACCTTCGCCTTGCTTCGCTTCAAGCTCCAGCGCTACTACGACGTGATCCAGCGCCCGGTCCGCGTCATCGGCATCGACCCGACGCTCAAGTCCGAGGCCGGCGTCTTCAAGTCAGCACTGCAGAACCCCGCTCACCGGGATCGGCCCGAGAGCGTATTCGAGGTCTCGCCTGAACTCTTACGCAAGCACTGGCAGAACTACTACAACACGCCGGCCCCAGGCGGTCTAGCCGCGGCGCCCATGCCTCAAGGCATGCCCATCGGCGTACCCGGCTCGTCCGACGGGTCCGCGCCGCCGGCCCCCGATCTGCCGCCCCCCGACGCTCCCACGCCGCCCCCGGAGGAGGCCCGCGTCTTCGCGGCCGTCGTCGGCTGGGGCATTGCCACTTTCCGCAGCCCCAAGGCGCACCTTGTGGACGAAGAGAAGGACGTGAGCGTCCTCGCACCCGGTGACGAAATCACCCTCATGTTCGTCAGTTCCGGCGTGGGCTCGGGCGACGACTACTCCGTTGGCGTGACCCGCCCCATGCCGGCCAAGTTCATCGTCACCGACCTCTTCCGCTGCGAGATGAGCGAGATCGACTCGAACATCATCTTCATCGACATCCAGGACATGCAGCGGTTGCGGGGCATTCCGGGCCGGGCCACGAGCCTGCAGATTCGGCTCACCGACGGACCGCACGACACGGCAGCGCTGGTCGAACGGCTGCGGGCCCACTTCCCCGAGGGGCTCTATCTGGTCAATACCTGGATGGAACGGCAGGGCATGATTCTGTCGGCCATCGCAATCGAGCGTGCCATCTTGAACGTGTTGCTGTTCCTGATCATCGCCGTGGCCGGCTTCGGCATCCTGGCCATCTTCAGCATGATCGTCATCGAAAAGACGCGCGACATCGGCATCCTCAAGTCGCTGGGGGCCTCGAGCCGCGGCGTCATGGGCATCTTCCTCAGCTACGGGTTGCTCCTGGGGCTCGTCGGTGCCGGGCTCGGCACGGCCCTGGGCGTCACGATCACGGTCTACATCAACGAACTGGAATGGCTCATCGCCCGCACCACGGGACAAGAGATCTTCCGCCGCGACATCTACTACTTCGACAAGATCCCAACGGAGATCGACGCCCTGAGCATCGCGGCGGTGAACATCGGCGCGGTGCTGATCGCGGTCGGTTCAAGCGTGGTGCCGGCCCTGCGGGCGGCGCTGTTGCAACCGGTGCAAGCCCTGCGGTCCGAGTAGGGGACAGCCGCGGCTCGGCTCCTGGGAGGGCCGAGTGGCCGCGTCTGAAACAGGGACTTGGCAGGCGGCGCAGGGAGCGTTGGGCCGTGCCCTTGCCTGATCGTGCGCAACTGGCCCGAGGCGGCAGGTTTTTCTTCGTGGCGGGACGCATCTCCTGTAGTATCTAAAGGTGAAGTTCCGATGATGACAGAGCGAAGGCAGCGGTCCGCGGACTGCGGCTTCCCTGGTCGCCACGGAACGGGAGGCAAAGATGGTCGCCCCCCTCTTGGCTGCACATGACCTGGTGAAGTCCTATCGCAAGCATCGGATTGCCATTCCGGTGCTGCGGGGGCTCGATCTGACCGTTGAAGCGGGCAGCTTCGTCGCGGTGATCGGTGCATCCGGGTCCGGCAAGAGCACGCTCTTGCACCTCTTGGGCGTGCTCGATCGGCCAGACGGCGGCCAGGTCTTCCTGGACGGCGAACGGATCGACGATCAGCCGGCGCAACGCCGCGACCACCTGCGTAACCACTGGTTCGGTTTCATTTTCCAGTTCTACCATCTCTTGCCCGAGCTGTCGCTGCTGCACAATGTGGCGATGCCGCTGATGATTCGGCATTCGCTCTTGGGGTGGGTGCGTGGGCGGCGACAACATCTCCGGGCGGCCGAGGCGCTCATCGAGCGTGTCGGACTGGCCCACCGTAAACACCATCGGCCCCGCGAACTGAGCGGGGGTGAGATGCAGAGAGCGGCCATCGCCCGTGCCTTGGTGGCACGGCCGCGCATCCTGCTCGCCGACGAGCCCACTGGCAACCTCGACGCCGCCGCCGGCGCCGAAGTCATGCGCTTGCTCAGCGACTTGAACCGCCAGGACGGCGTGACTACCATCATGGTAACCCACAACCTCGAGATCGCCGCCCGAGCGGATCGCGTGGTCAAGATGGCTGAGGGCCGTCTGGAATCGAGCCCCTTGGCTGCCTGAACCGCCGCCGTCGGGGCCTCGCCAACCACAGGAGCACCCCGAGCATGAAAATCTACATCAGCGGCCAGTTCTTTGACCGGGATGATGCCAAGATCAGCGTTTTCGACCACGGGCTTCTTTACGGCGACGGCGTTTTTGAAGGCATTCGAGTCTATAGCGGTCGGGTCTTCAAGCTCCGGGAGCACGTCCAACGCATTTTCGAGTCCGCCCTTTCCATCGCTCTCAAGGTCCCCCTCACCCACGACGAGTTCGAACAAGCGATCATCGACACCGTCCGCCTCAATGAGATCATCGACGGCTACGTCCGCCCCATCGTGACCCGCGGCGAAGGGACGCTCGGCCTCGACCCCAGCACTTGCAAGACGCCCCAAGTCATCATTATCGCCGATGCCATCGCCCTTTATCCCCAGGAGTACTACGAGAAGGGGCTCGACATCGTCACGGTCTCGACCATTCGCAATCATCCCAATGCCATCAATCCGCGGATCAAGTCGCTCAACTACCTGAACAACGTCATGGCCCGGATGGAGGCCGCCCTCGCCGGTTGCCAGGAAGCCCTCATGCTCAACCACCTGGGCGAAGTGGCCGAGTGCTCGGGCGACAACGTCTTCATTGTCAAGAACGACGTCATCAAGACCACGCCCGTCAACAG
>CALLZJ010000143.1 GCA_937858435.1 uncultured bacterium | reverse complement strand
ACCAGCGCCACGCCGTCCGTGACGGCCGGGCCGGCCGGGCGGTCGAACGGGCCGGACGCGAGGGGCGGCGCGGGCGGCCGGGTCCCGCGGCAAGCCGCCCGCAGCGGTGGTCCGCCTTCAACGCTGGCGTCGTCGAAGCGGCCGGCGATGGCTGCCGAAGAGGCCAGCTCCCAAACCTGACGTGCGGCGGCGGGAAGGCCTGCCGGTGCCGGTCGCATCGCGCCGCTCTGTTGCATGGACGGCAACAGGTGCTGGTTGGCCACAAACTTCTGGCGCAGTTCCTGCGCCTCCGCCAGGTTCGGAGCCAGCCGCTGGGCCGTGTCGAGGGCCGTGAAAGCCGCGAGAAACCGGCCGAGCAAATACTCGACGCGGCACACCTGCAGAAGGGTGAGTGTCAGCCAGTTGACGTCGCCCGGAGCGGTCAATTCAGCAGCCTTGCGAAACAACCCCACCGCGGATTCCAGGTCCATTTCCGAGAACCGCAGCGTGCCCTTGTGCAGGTAGCCCTGGGCGTAGCGTGGATTGGCCGCAAGGGCACGGTCCAAAGCCGCCTCGGCCTCCGCGCCCCGGTCCATCATCCACAGTTGCTTGGCATAACGGCCCCAGATTTCGGCATTCTGGGGATGCTTGCGCGTCAACTGTTCGATGGCCGCGAGGGCCGCTTCGTATTGGTGATTCTCGTTGAGCTTGTTGACGTGCGCGATTTCGCCCCAGAACGGCTGGCAGCACCACTTAAACTTCTTGCCGCTTCCACAGGGGCACGGCGCATAGGCATCCATGGGTCACCTTCGATTCAGGCCGGCAGTCGGCGGGGCCGCGGCGGGACGAATCGCCATTTTATGGCGGGGGCGGGCCATTCGCCATCATTCCCGGGCTGGCTTTCTTGCCAAGGAGCGGCCAGGTCCCTATCTATGGTCAGAGTCGCTGCTTGCCGCGAGCCGCGACTTCTTTTCGTTTAGCGCGGTTGGAGTTGGGGCACTGGAGCCCCGGTCAGAAGGGAGCAGGCATGGGAGCTCGGCGCCGGGGCAAGGGCCGACGCAAGGTCGGCAGCAAGAAGCGGAAGATGCGGGCGAAGATTCGCCATCGCAAGTAAGCTCAACTCACCACGCCGGTGCCGCCATCCGGGCCACCCTCCGGTCCCTTACCCGTTCCGTATCTATCGCGGCAGCACCGTCCTTCACATCCGTCCCATCCTTGGACCCGCCGCTTCCTTTTCACGTCGCGGCCGGGGATAATGTCCGTCGATCAAAAAAGAACTCCACGGCGGCGCGCCCTGGCGCGGCGCCGTTTTCGCCTATGACCTTAGAGGAAGAGCATGGCCGACGATCACGCCGGTACGCCCTGGGAGTTTCGTCGGCAGTACCTCGTGCTGCTAACCCGTGACGGCCTGGGCGCGGGGTTGGTCGGCAAGGTCGATCCGTCGGGCATCGTGCAGCAGACCCTGCTCGAGGCCCACCAGGCAGGCGGGTTGTTCGCCAGGTTGGCACCGGAACAGCAACTAGCCTGGCTCCGCACCGCGCTGGGCCGCAATCTCCGGGACGAAGTGCGGCGCTGGCGCAGCGACAAGCGGGACGTGGCCCGGGAGCAGGCTCTGGACGCCGCACTGGATGCCTCGGCCTCCCGCGTGGAGTCCTGGCTCGCGGCCGATGAGGCCTCGCCCAGCCAGCATGCGGTGCAGCATGAACAGTGGCGGCGACTGGCAACGGCTTTGGCCGAGTTGCCACCCGCCCAACGTGAAGTGGTGGAACTGCACTATCTGCACGGGCTGACCGTGCCGCAGCTTGCCACCCGGCTCGGGCGCACCCCCGCGGCGGTGGCTGGGCTGCTGAAACGGGGCCTGGCGGCACTGCGACAAGTGACCAGTCCTTCGAACTCTTGATGGGGCAAGCCATGGACGAACGCGAGCAACGAGTCGACCAGGCCATCGCGGACTACTTGACCGCGGCCGCTGCCGGCAGGGCCCCGAGCCGGCCTGAGTTCCTGGCCCAGCATCCGGACCTCACAGACAGCCTCGCCGCCTTCCTTGACGATCACGAGCAGATGGACCGGGCCCTGCGTGGCGCGGCTTCCGCGGACCCGGCCTTTGCACCTACCCTCGCCCCGGAAGAATGCACGACCGCCGTCCCGAGCCTGGGCCGTATCCGCTACTTCGGCGACTATGAGTTGGTCCAGGAACTGGCCCGCGGCGGCATGGGCGTCGTCTTCAAGGCCCGGCAGGTGAGTTTGAATCGCGAAGTGGCCCTGAAGATGATCCTGGCGGGCCAACTCGCTTCGCCGGCTGAGATCCAGCGCTTTCGCACCGAAGCCGAGGCTGCCGCCAACCTCGATCATCCGCACATCTTGCCGATCTACGAAGTCGGCAGCCACGACGGTCAACACTACTTCAGCATGAAACTGATTGACGGCGGCAATCTGGCCGACCGCCTCGCCGATCTCAATCGCCAGCCACGCCAAGCCGTCGCGCTCCTGAGCCGCTGTGCCCGAGCCATTCACTTCGCTCACGAACGCGGCGTCCTGCACCGCGACCTCAAGCCCGCCAACATTCTGCTCAGCCGCGACGGGCTGCCCTTCATCTCCGACTTCGGCCTGGCCCGCAAGGTCGAAGGAGATAGCCGGCTCACCCAGACCGGTGCCATTGTGGGTTCACCCAGCTATATGCCGCCGGAACAGGCCCGGGCCGAAAAGCAACTCACCACGGCCGCCGACGTCTACGCTCTGGGGGCCATCCTGTATGAACTGCTCACCGGGCAGCCGCCGTTCCGAGGCCCAACGGCACTCGACACCGTCATGCAAGTGATCGAGAAAGAGCCCACACCGCCTCGGCAGATCGAGCCCACGGCCGATCCGGAGTTGGCTATCATCGCGCTCAAGTGTCTGGAGAAGGACCCGGCCCGGCGCTACGCCTCCGCGGCCGACCTCGCCGACGATCTCGACCGCTGGCTACAGGGCGAGCCGATCCATGCCCGACCGGCCACGTCGGCCGAACGGGTACGCAAGTGGGTTCGACGCAATCCCGCCCTGGCCGCCGCCCTCAGTGGCCTGGCACTCGTCCTGCTGCTGGGTCTGGGCCTGCTTGGTGGGCTGCTGTATGAGTCGCAGCGCCGAGCCAAGGAAGCCAGCGAAGCGGCACACGCGGCCCAAGAAGCAGCCCAGCGTGAAAGCGAGCTACGCCACGCGGCGGATCGGGCGCGCGATGGAGCGGATGCGGCGGCGCGGCAGGCCGCCGAGGAACGCCGCGCTACCGAACGCATGCTTTACTTCAATCGCGTTGCCTTGGCCCAGCAGTACTGGCGCGGCGATGGAATCGAACAGGCCCGCACGCTGCTGCATTCCTGCCCTGCGGAGCTGCGCGGTTGGGAATGGGGCTACCTGGCCCGTCTGCTTGACCCCGAACTGCTGCGGGCGCCTGGAAACGGGCAATTCACTCGGCGCCTGGCTTTCTCCCGCGATGGCACCCGGCTCGCCGCCTTCGCTGAAACGGGTGATAGCGGCGTACGCATCTGGGACCTATCCACTAAGAAGCCAGTCTGCGAGATCCAGCTTAGTGGCACCAACCGATCTTTCTCCGCCGGCGACCTCGCCGGCGATGGCCAGACGGTGGTCCTGGGCGACCGGCAGGGGCGCATCTCCCTTTGGGATGCCAAGACGGGTGAACTCATCAAGGACCTAAGGCCGCTGCCAGGCGAGGTCAAGTATCTCCGTTTCAGCCCCGATGCGAGCCTGCTCATCATCAACGGTCCCGGTCGGCCTGAACTGCGCGAGGTGGCCACCGATGAGACCCGCCCCCTGCCGGCCGAGGCGACCGCTGTGTTTCAGTTCAGCCCCGATGGCCGCTGGCTGCTGGGGCAACGGCGGAACCCACAGCTCTTGGTGCCCAACTCGTCGCAGCAGCACCAGATGATCATCTGGAATGCCCAGACCATGGCAGACGGTCACGTCCTTGGTTTCGCCCATGCCTGGGATTTCAGTGCCGACAGCCAGCGCCTGGTGGTGTCGGGCTCCGACATGGTCAAGCCCCCCTTCCTCAAGGTGGTGGAAGTCGGCACTTGGGTCGAGAAGATGAGTGTCGAAGTGGGCAGCCCCGGCGACGTGGGGATCAGCCCCGATGGCCAACTGATTGCCCAGGCAGAGGGGTCGAACCGGCCCATTCACGTTCATGACGCAGTTACGGGCAAGCGACTGCGAACGCTCCGTGGCCATGAGGGATACATCAACTCCATCCTGTTCCATCCGGACGGCCGGCTCTTCAGTTGCGCTTGGGACTACACCATCCGGGCCTGGAACCCGACCAAGGATCAGGAATTTGAACTGGCGGCAGGTCAGGCCCTGCCGGTCATCAGTCATGCCGCCGTGCAGCCGATGGGGAACCTGGTAGCCTGCGTGGGCGGTGACAACATGGGTAGCGGTCCGCTTCGTTTCCTGAGAGCGGGGCCGGAACTGCAGGTCGTTGTCTGGGACCCCGCAGCAGGCCAGGCGGTACGCAAGCTCCGCCGTCATGAAGAGGGTGTCCGGCGCGTCACCTTCTCGGCGGACGGCTCCTTCCTGCTGGCGGGCGGCCGCGACGGCCTCGCTGCCGTCTGGCGCGTGGCCGATGGCCAGCCCCTCGGGGCCATGAAGCACCCTGGCTGGATCGTGGGAGTTGCCCTAAGCCCCGACGGGCAACATGCCGCATCGAGCCACGAACCCAGCGATCAGACTGCCGCCCGTTTCAATCGCGGCCCCTTTCGCAAGGTTCCTGGCGAGGTACGTGTATGGAACGCGCAAACGGGTGAGCTCATCCATACCCTCACCGGGCACAAGCACCTCGTCACGCAGGTCGCCTTCAGCCCGGATGGGGCCATGCTCGTCAGCCTGTCCTTCGGGCAACTCCGCTTCTGGAACGCCGCCACGGGCGCCTTGGTCCGTGATGTTGAGGAAGGCTCCATCGCCGCCCATAGCTTGGCGTTCAGCCCGGACGGCACGGTGCTGGTGCTTGCTGGCCGAGGTGGGTTGCACTGGATCGACGTTGCCACCGGCCGTGTCTTAGGCACCTCTCCGGTGGAACTGAGTTCGGCCATCGCCTTCAGCCCCGATGGTCAGCGTCTGGTCGCAAGCTTCGGCAGCCAGGTCAAGGTCTTTGACGTGAGCACGCGGCAAGAGATCATCACCCTGCCGAGCCCGACCAAGGACTCGATTGTCGCGCTCGGCTTCACGCCCGATGGGAAGCTCCAGGGGGTGTTGAGTACAGGGCAGATGGTGACGTGGCGAACCTTGAAGCGTTCGATCCAGCCCAAGAAGCCCGAGGCCTAGCCGGTCAAGCGGCCGGTGTAGGCATAGTCCATGGCCAGCGCTGTGACCAGCGCCGTCAGGTCCATGAGCTTGTCCCGCTTCTCGTTCTGCTTGCAGTAGAGGCCTAGCTCGGCGGCCCGGTCCTTGAGCTTGGCCACGATGGCCCGCACGTCCCGCCGTTCCAGCATCGACCAGTGGGCCGCGCGCAGGCAAATGGAGTCCTCATAGCGGCGCAGCAACTCATGCGCGGTGATCAGCTTACGGCCATTGGTCTCGGGGAAGACCTCTTGGAGTTTGTCGTCGACGAAGCCCTGGGCGTCGGCCCGATAACGCTCGGCCCGCTGGCCATAGTGCTCGGCCAGCGTGATGGTCAGCTCCTCGATGGGCTGAATGAGACCGCCGTTGCGAACGAGCGGCGCTCGGTTGCGCAGCCGCCGCATGAGTTGATCGACGAACTTGAGCTTGGCCAGGGCGGGCCAGTAGCGGTATTTTCGGCGCCAGGCCGAGCGCGGTGCCAGCCAGACGGCGAAGGTCTCGGCGAAGTCTTCGTCCGGGTGCTTCTGGGCGTAAGTGCGGCCATAGCGGTGGTGGGTAATGTGCCGCACGAACTCCTTGCTCAGGACGTTGGGGCGATAGGAGTCGCGATAGGGCTTGGTGAAGTTGCCGAACGTCTCCGTCCAGCCGTCATACTCCCAGAGCCGGTAGGCATAGTTGATCGCATGCCCCGCTTCGTGGCGGAGCAGCATCATGGTCATCGCTTCGTCTTCGAGGGCGCCGGTCTGTTCTTCTTCGAGCCGGGCCAGACGCCGATCGGTGAGGTAAAATGGAATCCCCACGACGGGCACCTCGTCGGGACAGCCCCAGCCGTCGGTGAGGTAGAACTTCGGAAAGAAATCGAGCTTCTTGGACGTGAGTTCACGGTAGAGGCGTTCGATGGCCGGCTCGACAGGCGACCCGCTGATCCGGAGTTCAAGATCGCAAATGCGGGTGTTGAGCAACTCGAAGCGAGTTGTTTCCCAACTATTGACGAGCGAAAGGGCGCGCGAAGTGGCCATGATGCCTCAAACGATCAGCGCCGGCGGAGCAGCGATCAGGGCGCCCCAGTGCAGGCGTGCACACTGATTGTATTGTAATGCCGGAGCGCGCCTGGCCGTCAAGAGACTGGTTCCAAGATTGCGCAAGTCCGGGCTCCTTCCGGAGACCCGCAGCCCATTCGACCGCTTCGGCCGACTTGGATTGCCCAACAGGCCTGCGTCCATAAGCCTTTTTGCTTCAAAGGCTTACGCGATTCGATAACGAACTGGCCTGCCATTGCCCCTCAAGCAGCCACCCACGGTACGTATTATGGCGTAGGAGCTACCCGCGGCCTGAGGGACTGCCGATGACCGAAGCGCTGACCTGGCTGGGCGTGGCCTTATGCCTGTCGCAGTCGGCGCTGTTCTCCGGACTTAACCTGGCCGTATTCAGTTTGAGTCGCCTGCGGCTGGAGTCAGCGGCGGCGGCCGGCGACCTGGCAGCCGGTCGTGTCCTGCTCCTGCGCCGTAACGCCAATCTGACGCTCGTCACCATCCTCTGGGGCAATGTGGCAATCAATGTGTTGGTGGCCCTGCTGGCCGAGTCGCTGATGACCGGCCTGGTTGCCTTCCTTTTCTCCACCGTGGTGATCACCTTCGTCGGCGAGATCCTCCCGCAGGCCT